>CALGTJ010000238.1 GCA_937901435.1 uncultured Rhodobacter sp.
TGTATGCCGGAACCTTCAGGTGATGCACGTTCAAAGCATAGGTCAATTCTCGGTGTGCCGAGAAGCCTAACCCGTGGTTTCGGCTATTTAGAGCAACTGGAAAAAAGATTGGGGGAAAGTGACATGACAAATGGCAACGTGGATCAAGCCATTTCAGCGTTGAAAGACGTGTTGGGCGACCGACTTTCGACAGGTGAAAGCATTCGGGAAATCCATGGTCGTGACGAAGCATATTCCGAACCGGCATTGCCAGATGCGGTCGCTTTTCCCGAAAGCACGCAAGAAGTTTCGCAGATCATGAAAATCTGTTCGCAAAACCAAGTGCCCGTTGTTCCCTTTGGCATTGGCACCTCATTGGAAGGTCACGTTATCCCAATCCATGGCGGGATCAGCGTGGATACCAGCCGGATGAACAAAGTCCTCCAAATTCGCGAAAGCGATTTGGATGCTGTTGTTCAGCCCGGAGTTTCGCGCGTGCAGCTCAACGATGAACTTCGCGCGACCGGATTGATGTTCACGGTTGATCCGGGTGCAGACGCCACGATTGGCGGCATGACCGCAACGCGTGCTTCGGGCACCAATACCGTTCGCTATGGCACCATGCGCGAAAATGTTCTGGCGCTGGAAGTTGTCTTGCCCAACGGCACGATCATCAATACGGGCTCGCGCGCCCGGAAATCCTCGGCCGGGTATGATCTGACTCATCTTTTTGTTGGCTCTGAAGGAACGCTAGGAATAATCACCGAGATTACCGTGCGCTTGTTTGGTCAGCCCGACGCAATCCTGGCCGCAACCTGTGCCTATGAAACGGTCGATGATGCCGTAAACAGTGTAATCATGGCCATTCAAATGGGCCTGCCGTTGGCGCGGGTCGAACTGCTGGACGAGATGCAGATGAAGGGCATGAACCTTTTCAACCCCGACCTGAATCTGCCCGAAAAACCCCATCTTTTCTTGGAATTCCATGGGTCAGACGCCAGCGTGAAGGAACAGGTCGAGCTGTTTGAAAGCATCGCAGAGGAGTTTGGAGTTTCGGGTTTTGAATGGGCGACCAAAGTCGAAGACCGCAATCGTTTGTGGACTGCTCGGCACAATGCCTATTACGCCGGAAAATCATTACGGAAAGGCTGCGACAGTGTCGTAACAGACTGTTGTGTCCCGATCTCGGCATTGGCTGACTGTATTGCGCGCTCTAAGGATTTGATAGAACAGGCGGGGATGATTGCACCGATCGTCGGGCATGTTGGTGACGGCAATTTTCACTTGCTCATCCTGTTCGATCCGAACGATCCAAGCGAATTGGTACGCGCCAAGTCGCTTGCGTCGGACGTTAACCGCGTTGCCCTGTCTTTCGGCGGGACTGTCACCGGAGAACATGGTGTTGGCACCGGTAAAAAGAAATACATGTTGGAAGAGCATGGCGATGCTTATGCACTGATGGCGACGCTCAAGCGCGCGATTGACCCGGAGAACATCATGAACCCGGGCAAGATAGTCGAAATCAACTGACAGTTTATTTATGGAAGCCTTGGCACTGCCAAGTCGTTTTGCTGAGAACGGCGGACGTCGGTGGCATTCAGCTGCCAACGAATGTTCCGCCCCTCAAGAAACGGCCAACCTGTCCAACCGCCCCTCAGGGTGAAGAAAAATCCCGTAGGGCCGAGGTGATGCCATTCGGCCCAGACACGAAATCCAAAAAGCTGCGTGTTTTGGCTGGCAGATAGCTGCGGTCGGCATAGATCGCCTGCAATTGCAGTTTTGGCCAATCGACTTTGGGCAGAACGGCTTCCAACCGATTTTCGTTCAGATCACTTTGTGCAGACCAGCTTGGCACCATTGCAAAACCCATTCCGGCCATTGCTGCCTGATGAAGAATGCTTTCGTTGCCGCTGACCAATACGGGCCTGAGTTTGACATCTAACCCTTTCGCCCCTCCGAATTTGATCCTCCCGTCTCCGGCAACTTGAGAATAGGCAAGCATCGGCGCGTCATTCAGATCACCGGGCGATTCTGGGCGCCCAAAGCTGTCCAAAAAGGCTGGGGCCGCAACCAATTGGAACGTCACCTCTCCCAATTTGCGGGCAATGAGCCCATCGTCCAATTTGAACGCAACGCGCAGCGCCAAATCAACGCCTTCTTCGACCATGTTGATTTTGCGGCCACTCAGGTCGACATCAAAAGTCACATGTGGGTTCTGCTGATGGTAGGCGGCCAGAATTTTCGCAAAGGCTGGATTGGACATCCAGACAGGCATCGACATTCTGAGTGTGCCTCGCGGCGAAAGGCTGTCGGAGGTCAATTGCGCTTCGGCCTCAGACAGTCCGTCAAGTAAAGGGCGGATCGTCAGCAGGTACTGCGCGCCTGCCTCGGTCAGACTCACATTCCGGCTATTGCGATTGAGCAGACGCGCACCGACACGCGCCTCAACATGTTTGACGTGTTTGCTGGTCATCGCAGGCGAGAGGCCAAGGCGCTCTGCTACGACAGAAAAGTTTTTGTGCTCAGCGACTTCGGCGAAAACGCGCAAGCTTAGCAGTGTGTCCATCATCAACCCATAGTGAATGGTAAATCAACAAATACCCTAATGATGCCGATTTTGGAAACCTTTATCACTGTCTTCATCACAACACGCTGCAGAAGCGATCTTTGAGAAAGAGAACAACATGACAACGATTGACACAAACCCCGTACAGACCAGCAAAGGCTGGACTATTGGCCTATGGGTCGCCCAGATCCTTTTGGCTGCGATGTTCCTGATGGCCGGCGCGACGAAGCTGATGTCCGGATCAGCCGAATTGGTCGCGATGGGCATGGGCTGGGCAGAAAACGCACCCTTCCTACTGATTAAATTCATTGGCCTTGCCGAGGTCGCAGGCGGTCTGGGTCTGATCCTACCTGCCGCCACACGCATCATGCCGCACCTGACGAAATGGGCTGCAGCTGGTCTGTGTGTCATCATGGTGTTGGCAGCTGGTGTACACATCGTTCGCGGCGAATTCGAGGTAGTGCCGGTTAACCTGGTTCTGTTTGCACTGGCCGCTTTTGTGATCTGGGGCCGCACGAACAAGGCACCGATCGCACCACGCGCTTAATCCATTCCAATGCGCCTCGGTTTCTCATGCCGGGGCGCACTTTCCTTTGCAAAAGGTTGCCTTCCCATGCTCAATTCTGTGCTTGCCGCCAACACAATCCTTTCCCCGCAAACTGACCGCCTGTCTTGGGGGCAGGTTGAGCTTCAGGTGACCGATCTGGATCGCGCTGTTGCCTTTTGGACCATGGCCTTAGGTTTGATCGAACGCGATCACTCAGCGCCGGGTATTGGACTTGGAACAAAAGAGCGCACGCTGATCGTCCTTCATCCCGGTGCGGAAACCCCTGTCAAAGCGCCCTTTACAGGCATGTATCACGTCGCAATTGGCGTGCGCAGTCAGGCCGAATTTTCACGCATGCTTGCCCGTCTGATCCACCTGAACATTCAGGTCGGGCCGACGGATCACTTGATGGCGAAATCGCTATATTTCCATGATCCTGATGGTCTGGAAATTGAGATTACCTATGAGACACCAGAACGGTTTAGCCATTTTGGCGATATGTCTAAGGGCCTGACATTGTACGATGTTAACGGCAACACCCATTCTGGACGCGGACCGCTGGATGTGAGGGCCGAACTGGCTCATGCCGCGGGCGCAGATCTGATGGCACCGATGGCAGACGACAGTTACCTCGCGCATCTGCACTTCAAAGTGGCAGCGCTGGAGCCTGCCCTGGACTGGTTCGAAACCCTTGGATTTGAGCGTCACCTGACGCTGGATGCTTGGGGCTTTGCCGATATGGGCGCGGGTGCCCCCAACACGCACCGTCTGGCCATGAATATCTGGGCCGGGCCAAACCGCCCGCCTATGCCGCAAAATATGGCTGGGTTGGTGCACTACGAATTGTTCACACATGGCGATGCCGTCGCCTCACCACATCTGCAACAAGACGGCGATATCTTTCGCGGAACCGACCCCGCAGGCGTCGCAGTGACCGTTCGCGCTGCTAAATAGGAGAGCCCAATGACAAATGCACCGACATCCTACCGCCCCGCACAGATCATTTTGCACTGGGTCGTTTTCGCGGCCATCTGGGTGCAATGGCTGTTCAACGAGCCGATGAAACGCACCATCGAGGCCATGCAGACCGGAGCGACACCCGCCGACGGTGACATGACCATGGCTTTGGTCCACGTCGGCTTTGGATCGACAATCCTGCTGGCGGTGCTCGCACGGCTCTATCTGCGCAATCGCTACGGTGCGCCGGGTCACGCCCCTGGAACATCCGAAACGCAGGCCAAGATTGCCACT
Organism: uncultured Rhodobacter sp.; assembly: GCA_937901435.1. The sequence goes on from CALGTJ010000238.1 coordinate 4,344, forward strand.
CTTGTTCACTGGTCGCTTTATGGCACGTTGATTGCCATGGTGATCACCGGCGGAATGACATGGAACGGCGTCGCTGATCTGGGCTATGTGCACTGGCTTTTGAATATTGTGCTGTTTGGCCTGATCACCGCGCATGCTGCGGCAGCCATTTTCAACCAGTTTGTGCGCAAAGACGGCACGCTGGCGCGGATGATCCCCGCCCTCAAAAAATAAAATATCGCCCGAGCCGCGACGGAAACCAACGGCTCGGGCCTATCACCCCAACACCCACATTGGATTGGACCCCGATATGCAACGTTTCCTTGCAGCAACCTCCGCGTGCTCGACGCGCCAGCCAACAACGCGGCGGCTGAAGATGTCGAGGATG
>CALGTJ010000239.1 GCA_937901435.1 uncultured Rhodobacter sp.
ACGCGTAGTCGTCCTGCGCGGCGCGGCTGATGCCATAGCGCGCGGCGACGGTTTCGGCGGTTTCCAGCATGGACATATAGATGTCGGGGCGATGGTCCTTGAACCAAGGATCGGGGCCAAGGCGCATCTCGGGCGTCTGCACAAAGCTGACCGATTCCACGCCGCCCCCGACCGCGATCTGCAAACCATCCGCGATGACCTGCTTGGCGGCGGCGGCAATCGCCATCATGCCAGAGGCGCATTGCCGATCCAGCGACATGCCCGCCACAGAGGTCGGCAGGCCCGCGCGCAAGGCCGCCTGACGCGCGATATTGGGGCTTTGCGCGCCTTGTTGCAGGGCCGCGCCAAACAGCACATCCTCAACCTCGCCGCCCTCGATCCCGGCGCGCTGTACGGCGTTGGCAATGGCATGCCCGCCAAGCGCCTGCGGCGTGGTGGCGTTGAAGGCCCCGCGATAGGCCTTGCCAATCGGGGTGCGGGCGGTCGAGACGATGACAGCGTGGCGCATGGGTTTTCCTTTACCAGTCAAGCGTTTGCCCGCGCAGTTTTGCAGCATTCTGCGCAAAACGGCGGGTTTGTGAAAAGGCGTCCTGCAGGTCATGCGCGCCCAACGGATCGGTGATTTCGGCAAAGCGCGCCGCGATGGTTTCGGGGGTCAGGTCGTCCCCCGCCAGCGTGATCCCCTCGGTTTCGCGGATCTGGGTCTGGGCAAACCCGCCCGCGCCCGCAGACAGGATCACCCGGCTGGGCGCGTCTTGTGACACCAGATACAGCAAACCCGGCGTGATCGTTTCGGGGGCCAGCAACACAGCCGCATCATCTGGGATCAGCCCTTGCGTCATCGCCGTAATCGCGGTCGGGGCCAGCACATTCACCCGGATATCATCGCGCGCGCCCTCAAGATGCAACACATTCATCAGCCCCAGCATCGCCGCCTTGGCCGCGCCATAGTTGGATTGCCCGAAATTCCCGTAAAGCCCTGAGGACGACGAGGTAAACACCACCCGGCCATAGCCCGCCGCACGCATATGGGGCCAGCAGGCATGGGTCACATGCACGCTTCCCATCAGATGCACATCAACGACTGTGCGGAAATTGGCCAAATCCATCTTTGCGAATGACTTGTCGCGCAAGATGCCCGCATTGTTCACAACGATATCGACGCGGCCCCAGCGAGAGACGACCTGCGCCACCATATCCCGTACTGCGGCTTCATCCGCCACATCGCAGGCAACGGCCAGCGCCGCGCCCCCGGCCTTTACAATCTCCGTGGCAACGGCGTCTGCCTGCGCCTCGCCCATATCCGCGACCACCACCCGGCAGCCCCGCGCCGCAAGTCCGCGCGCATGACACCGCCCCAGCCCCGCGCCCGCCCCGGTGACAATCGCCACCCTTTCGTCAAAGCGGATCATGCGCCCTCCAGATAATGCCGTTGCAACCACTCACAGACGATCGCAGGCCGCACCTGTCCTTCGATCTCGACTGTCACGGTCCACGTCAGGCTGATTTCACCGGGCTTGGCCTCGTCGACAGCGCCCAGCACAAATTGCGCCCGCACCCGCGATCCGGCACGCACCGGCGAGACAAACCGCAACCGGTTCATCCCGTAATTCACACTCATCACCGCGCCCTCGATCTCGGGCTGGCCGTCATACCCCATCGCACTCAGCAGGCTAAGGGTCAGAAACCCATGCGCGACGGTTCCGCCAAACGGCGTAAGTGCGGCGCGCTCGGGGTCAATATGAATATACTGGTGGTCCTCGGTCACATCCGCAAAAGCATCAATGCGCGCCTGATCCACCACAAACCAGCGCGACACCCCCAGACCCGCACCCAATTTTGCGCGCAGATCGGTCACTGACAGGCCCGTCAACTGAACAGCCGTTCAAATAAACAGCCACTGGCCATACTGCGCCCGCTTCCATGCGCCATCATCCGCATCCATGCACCTCCCAAATGCACAGGAAGAATTGCAACCCCAGCCCCCAATGACAAGAGCGAAACCACATTCCGCGCAACCTGTCCCCTTCATCTTGGCTAAAATACACCGGGGTGGTCTGGTGGGGTAGAACCCCTCCAGCCTATCCAGCACTCTGGGCCCTCGCCCTTGACGCGCCGCACCCAAGACGGCACAGCTTGCCCAATGCAACAGGAGATCGTGATGAGCGCATATGCCATGCTAAGCCTTTCCACCGGTGGCCCCGAAACCCTGCGCCATAGCGACATCCCCATGCCAGAGCCCGCCGCCGGAGAAATCCGCATCGCGGTCAAGGCGGCAGGGGTGAACTTTCCCGACACAATCATCATCCGCGATCTGTATCAGTATAAACCGCAGCGCCCTTTTGCCCCCGGTGGCGAGGTGGCAGGCACCGTTGACGCGATTGGCGAGGGGGTGACGGGCTTTGCCATCAGCGACCGGGTTCTGGGGCTGCCGCTGTTTGGCGGGTTTGCCAGCCATGTCTGCGTCGCGGCCCCGATGGCGCGCAAAATCCCTGATGCCATGCCCTATGACGAGGCCGCCTGCTTTGTCTTTACCTACGGTACATCCTACTATGCGCTGAAGGATCGCGGCGCGCTGGCAGCGGGCGAGACGCTGCTGGTGCTGGGTGCGGCTGGCGGGATCGGCGCCTCGGCAGTCGAACTTGGCAAGGCCATGGGCGCGCGGGTCATCGCGGCTGTCTCGTCAGAGGAAAAAGCCAATTTTTGCCGCCAGATCGGGGCCGATGTGGCGCTGGTCTATCCACGCGACATGGACCGCGCGGCGCAAAAAGCCTTTGGCGCGCAGATCAAAGAGGCGGCAGGCCCGAACGGGGTCGATGTGATCTATGACCCGGTCGGCGGCAATTATGCAGAGCCAAGTCTGCGCGCGATTGCATGGAATGGCCGCTATCTGGTGGTGGGCTTTCCCGCCGGGATCCCGGCGATCCCGCTGAACCTGCCGCTGCTGAAGAACTGCCAGATCGTTGGCGTCTTCTGGGGCGCGTTCACCAAACGCGAGCCCGCGCGGCACGAAGAGCAGATGGACGAATTGTTTGCGCTCTACGAGGCCGGAAAGATCCGCCCGCAGATTTCGCACCATTTGCCCCTGAAAGACGCCCCCGACGCCCTGCGCCAGATCGAAAACCGCGAGGCCAAGGGCAAAATCGTGCTGACACTCTAAGCGCCCCGGTGATGCCCAGTCTGGAAGGCAGTCTGAGAAGCAAGACTGGGAAACGGTCAAAGACTGGACCATCGGGGCGGTGGTCCGGGAACGCGGTACGGGGCGGTGGTAGAAGGCGCGACTTTTCGTCAAAAATTCGATTTGTCGCGCCTGCGCCAGACCTCACCCCGGCAATTCATATTCTGAAAACGTCTGGCGCAACGTCAATTTGCTGACCTTTCCCGTCGCGGTCAGCGGCAGGTCCTCGACAAAGAGGATCTCGTCAGGAAGCTGCCATTTCGCCAGATGCTGCGCCAGAAGCGCCATGATGCTGGCCTTATCCGGACTGTCAACAGCGGCCACCGCCACCAGCAAGGGGCGTTCGTCCCATTTCGGATGGGGCACCGCAATCACCGCGCAATTGGCAATATGCTCATGCCCGAGGGCCATGTTTTCCACGTCAATCGAGCTGATCCATTCGCCACCTGATTTGATCAGATCCTTGGCGCGGTCGGTGATGGTCAGAAACCCCTCTGGCGAAATTGTCGCCACATCGCCAGTGCCGAACCAACCCTCGGCGTCCATGGCCTTTTGCGTCGCCTCTTCGTTCTTGAAGTAGCCAGACACGATGCCATTGCCACGCACGTATAGTTCTCCGTTCGCCTGCCCGTCATGGGGCAGACGCGCGCCACTTTCATCGACGATCTTGAGGTCGACGCCAAAGGTGCGCCGCCCCTGTTTGGCCTTCATCGCCACCCTCTCGTCCAGCGGCAGGCTTTCCATGTGGGGCGGCAGCAGGCCCATCGTGCCGACAGGCGACATCTCTGTCATGCCCCAAGCGTGCAGAACCTCGACGCCGCGCTCCTCGAACCGCTTGATCAGCGCAGGCGCTGCGGCAGATCCCCCGATCACCACCTCGCCAAAGCCCTTTGGAATACGGCCTTGTTTCTGGATTTCGCCCATGAGGCCCAGCCAGACCGTTGGCACGCCCCAGGCCGAATACACCTCTTCGCTGTCCATCAGATTAAAGACCGAGGCCCCGTCCAATGCAGGCCCCGGCATGATCAGATTGGCCCCCACGATGGGGGCCGCATGGGCCAATCCCCATGAATTTGCGTGAAACAGCGGCACAACCGGCAGGATCTTGGTTCCGGGGCGCATACATTTATAGGCCTGCAAGGCTACCATCATCCCGTGCAGCACCTGAGAGCGGTGGCTGTACAGCGCGCCCTTGGGGTTGCCCGTGGTGCCAGAGGTATAACACAGTCCGCAGGCGGTATCTTCGGGCAGATCGGGCCAGTCGTAATCGCTGTCCTGCGCGGCAAGAAGATCTTCGTAACACAGCGCGTTGAAAGAGTTTTCGGGCATATGCGCCGCGTCCGTCATGATCACATAGATCATATTAGCCGGGAAATGCGCCTGCATCTTTTCAATCAAAGGCACAAAGGTCAGGTCCAGAAACATCGCCTTGTCTTCGGCGTGACCGACGATATAGGTCATCTGCTCGGCGCTCAGACGCGGGTTCAGCGTATGACAAATCGCCCCAATCCCCGGAATGCCGTAATAC
>CALGTJ010000240.1 GCA_937901435.1 uncultured Rhodobacter sp.
TGATTGGCCTGATTGACCCGCCAGCAGGGCAAAGCCATAGGCCTCGGCGGGCACACGGTCGGCCAGCGCGTTGGAAATCGCCATCGCGGCCTCGCCGTCCCCGCTTTGCGCCAATTCCGCCAACAGGTCATAGCCCTTTTGCAGGTTGCGCGGCGCACCGACCCCGGTCAACAGCGCCAGACCCGCGCGTTTCTTGTCCTCGACCGATACGACAGCGTCTGCCACCGGGTTCAGAACCGAATTGATCACAGCCACAGGCACGGCCTGTTGTGCGCGGCTGGGGGCCAGCGAGACCGTGGGCTTGAGGTCCGAAAACAAGAGGCGAGGATCGTCGCCAATGGCCTCGAAGTCGATAAAGATATTGCCGTCGATTCCGGTTTCCAGCACCAGTGTATCAGGGGTGGCGAGGAAGGCAGGCCAAGTTTCGACAATCGAGCCGATAAAGGCGCGTTGCTCGTCCGTCAGGCTGGTGTCCGCGTCACCGGATTCGCTGTTCAACTCGATCAGGCCCTGACCCAGCGCCCCCTCGATAAACAGCGGCGCGCCCTCTCCGGTCAGAGGGGGAGGCAGCATCCCGTTCATGGCTTCCCAGATGCCCTTGTTCTCGATGGCAACAGTGGCGCTGTCCAGAAAGACCACGGGCATCGGTTCTTCGAAATCGCGGCGTCCGTCGAACCACACATAGCTCATATTGGCGGTGACATCGATGGCCGCCGCCCCGATGACATCCGCATAAAGCCGCACGACCGCATCCGACTTGGGAAAGCCGTAATCGGCGTCAATCGTCATGCGCGGCACATCGACCGTGCTAAGACCCGCCATCGCCAAAGGCTCTCTTGCCTCGGGGGGCAGGCAACTGTCGGGAAAGGACACACCGATTAGCTGTGCCTTGATGCGCACGCGTTCTGGCTGATCCAGCGCACCAGAGCGGATCATCACACGGTCCGCGCCAATTTCACAGGTGCCGTCGATATCCCAGTCGGGCAGGGGCCAGGCCTTGAGATCGGTGATCGTGATCGACCCGGTACGAAGGTCCACCGCGATATCCGAATAGGTCAGATCAAACTGGGTGCGGATGCCCATCACGGCGGTTTGCACCGCGCGCTGCATGAGCGAGTCAAAGGACAGATAACTTAGCAGCGAAGGGCGCTCTTGCGCCTGCGCCTGACCTGACAGGCCAAGACTGGAAAGCCCAAGACTGGAAAGACCAAGACCGGGCAGGGCGAGACAGGGCAGAGCAGAGGCGATCAGGGTGGTGGTCAACAAACGGCGCATGGGGAAACCTCTTATTTATAATGTCTCCCCAAGATGACCGGGATTGCGCCTGAAAATCAAGTCATCAATGCAGCGACACCGGGCAGGGTCTTGCCTTCCATCCACTCCAGAAACGCGCCTCCCGCTGTCGAGATATAGGTAAACTGATCGGCGACCCCCGCCTGATTGAGCGCCGCAACCGTGTCGCCACCTCCGGCCACAGAGATCAGCGTCCCGGCCTGCGTCAACTCTGCCGCTTTTTGCGCGGCGGCCACAGTGGCGGCGTCAAAAGGCGTCAGTTCAAATGCGCCCAGCGGGCCGTTCCAGATCAGTGTGCGGCAGCCCGCCATGACGGTGTTGATCTTGTCCACGGTCTGCGGTCCCGCATCCAGTATCATCATGTCATCAGGGCAGTCTGCGACGGGCAAGGTCTGGTTCTCTGCATGCGCCCGGAACTCTGCTGCGACCACAATATCCAGCGGCAATATGATGTTACAGGCCGCCTGCGCCGCCTTTTCAAGAATTTCGCGCGCCGTATCGGCCATCTCATGTTCGGCCAGCGACTTGCCCACGTTGATGCCCTGCGCCGCCAGAAACGTATTGGCCATGCCGCCGCCGATCACCAGATGATCCACCCGCGAGACCAGATTTCCCAGCAGATCCAATTTGGTTGACACCTTTGCCCCGCCCACCACGGCCATCAGCGGGCGCTTGGGATCACCCAAGGCTGCCTCAAGCGCCGAGAGTTCCGCCTGCATCGCGCGTCCGGCACAAGACGGCAGCAGGCGCGCGATCCCTTCGGTGCTGGCATGGGCCCGGTGCGCGGCGGAAAACGCGTCGTTGCAATAAACCTCTCCCAAGGCCGCGATCGAGGCGGCGAACATTGGCTCATTCTTGGTCTCGCCCGCATGGAATCGGGTGTTTTCCAATAGCAGGACTTCGCCTGTGCCCAGCTTGGACACGGCAATTTTCGCTGGACCGCCCACGCAATCCTCGGCAAAGTGCACCGGTACGCCAAGCGCCGCTTGCAGGGCGGGCAGAACCACTTTCAGCGACATCTCGGGGTTTGGCGCGCCACCGGGCCGCCCGTAATGTGCCAACAAGACCGGCTTGCCGCCCATTTCCAGAATATCCTTTAATGTTGGGACGATACGGTCAATTCTTGTGGTGTCCGTGACCACCCCGTTCTCGACCGGCACGTTGATATCCACACGCACCAGCACAACCTTATCGGCCAGTTCCATATCATCGAGGGTCTTCCAAGGCATGACCTGTTCCTTTTTTCATACAGTCTGCCCCAATGGTTGCGATTCTGCGGCGAAGGTCAACGTGGTGCTTTCGCCTTTTACTTCTGGTGCGTGGAAACTAAGTAAGGCCCAAACACAAAAACAGGAGGCTCTGATGGCCGATTACAAAGATCCCGAGAACACGATCCTGCTGGAACTCAAGGACG
>CALGTJ010000241.1 GCA_937901435.1 uncultured Rhodobacter sp.
CGTCAAAGGCTCGACCGGGTACTACTGCGGCGGGATGAACAAACAGGCCACAATCAACATCAAGGGCTCTGCCGGTCCCGGCGTGGCCGAGAACATGATGAGCGGCACCATCGTGATTGACGGCGACGCCAGCCAATACGCGGGCGCGACCGGTAACGGTGGATTGCTTGTGATCAAGGGCAATGCCAGTTCGCGCTGCGGGATTTCCATGAAGGGCATCGACATTGTCGTGCATGGCAACATCGGCCATATGAGCGCCTTTATGGCCCAGTCCGGCAATCTGGTGGTCTGCGGCGATGCGGGCGACGCCCTTGGCGACAGCCTGTACGAGGCGCATCTCTTTGTGCGCGGTTCCGTCAAATCACTGGGCGCAGATTGCATCGAAAAAGAGATGCGGCCCGAACATCTGGCCACCCTTGCCGATCTGCTGGACCGCGCCGGGGCGGATGCCAAACCGGAAGAGTTCAAACGCTATGGCTCTGCCCGCAAGCTCTATCACTTCAACATCGACAACGCGTATTAAGGGGCCAAAGATGAAAGACGATCACAAAAGTGCGCCCCGAACGATGCCAATCCAATCGGCGACGTTTTCCAACCCCGTGAACGCCGAAATCCGGCGCGCGGCAGCGACGGGCATCTATGACATTCGCGGCGGCGGGGCCAAGCGCAAGGTCCCCCATTTCGACGACCTGCTGTTCCTCGGGGCCTCGATGTCGCGCTATCCCCTGGAGGGCTACCGCGAGAAATGCGAGACCTCGGTGACGCTGGGCACGCGGTTCGCCAAGAACCCGATCACGCTGGATATCCCCGTGACCATCGCGGGCATGTCCTTTGGCGCGCTCTCCGGCTTGGCCAAAGAGGCGCTGGGACGCGGGGCCACGCTGGCGGGCACCTCGACCACCACGGGTGACGGCGGCATGACCCAAGAGGAACGCGGCCATTCCAACAAGCTGGTCTATCAATATCTGCCCAGCCGTTACGGCATGAACCCGGACGATCTGCGCCGCGCCGATGCGATTGAAATCGTCGTCGGCCAGGGCGCAAAGCCGGGCGGCGGCGGGATGCTGCTGGGTCAGAAAATCTCTGCACGGGTCGCGGCCATGCGCAACCTGCCCGCCGGGATCGACCAGCGTTCTGCCTGCCGTCACCCCGATTGGACCGGGCCGGATGATCTGGAAATCAAGATCCTTGAGTTGCGCGAAATCACCGGATGGCGCGTGCCGATCTACATCAAGGTCGGCGGCGCACGGCCCTACTTTGACACCACGCTGGCGGTCAAGGCGGGCGCGGATGTGGTCGTGCTGGACGGTATGCAGGGCGGCACGGCGGCCACGCAGGATGTGTTTATCGAGAACGTCGGCCAGCCGATCCTCGCCTGTATCCGCGAGGCGGTGCGCGCGCTCGAAGATCTGGGGATGCACCGCGAGGTGCAGCTGATCGTCTCGGGCGGCATCCGCACCGGGGCCGATGTGGCCAAGGCCATGGCGCTGGGTGCGGATGCGGTGGCGATTGGCACCGCCGCGCTGATCGCGCTGGGGGACAATGACCCAAAGTACGAGGCCGAGTATAACGCGCTTGGCACCACTGCCGGTGCCTACGACGACTGGCACGAGGGAAAAGACCCCGCGGGCATCACCACGCAGGATCCGGAATTGATGGCGCGCTTTGATCCCATCGAGGGCGGGCGGCGGTTGAACAACTACCTCAAGGTGATGACCCTTGAGGCGCAGACCATCGCGCGCGCCTGTGGCAAGAACCACCTGCACAACCTCGAACCCGAGGACCTCTGCGCCCTCACCATGGAGGCCGCCGCCATGGCGAAAATCCCGCTGGCGGGCACCGACTGGTATCCGGGCAAGCCGGGCACACGCTATTAAGACCAACAGGGCGCGGCCAGACATGGTTCGCGCCCTTTTCAACGCACAAAAACAGACGACAGGGAAACGAGAATGACCACCGATCTGGCAAAATTTGCAGCCGAAAAAGGCGTCAAATACTTCATGATCTCCTACACCGACCTGTTTGGCGGGCAGCGCGCCAAACTGGTGCCGGCCCAAGCCATCGCGGGTATGCAAGAGGACGGCGCGGGCTTTGCAGGCTTTGCCACATGGCTGGATATGACGCCCGCGCATCCCGACATGCTGGCCGTGCCGGATGCCGCGACCGTGATCCAGATGCCGTGGAAGCCAGAGGTCGCATGGGTTGCCAGCAACTGTGTGATGGAAGGTCAGGACGTGGATCAGGCCCCGCGCAACGTGCTGCGCCGCCTTGTGGCAGAGGCCGCCGCCGAGGGGCTGCACGTCAAGACCGGGATCGAGGCCGAGTTCTTTTTGCTGATGCCCGACGGCAGCCAGATCTCTGACCCCTTCGATACCGCCGAAAAGCCCTGTTACGATCAGCAGGCCGTCATGCGCCGCTATGACGTGATCTCGGAAATCTGCGATTACATGCTGGATCTGGGCTGGGGTCCCTATCAGAACGACCACGAGGATGCCAATGGCCAGTTCGAAATGAACTGGGAGTTTGACGACGCGCTGGCCACCGCCGACAAGCACAGCTTTTTCAAATTCATGGTGAAATCGGTCGCGGAAAAGCACGGGTTGCGCGCCACCTTCATGCCCAAGCCGATCGAGGGTCTCACTGGCAACGGCTGTCACGCGCATATCTCTGTCTGGGATGCGCCGGGGGCTGACGCCAAGGTCAACGTCTTTGCCGGTGAGGGCGAAGGCCAGACCGGCGAGGTTGGCCTGTCAGAGCGCGGCAAGCATTTCCTTGGCGGCATCATGAAACACGCCAGCGCCCTGGCCGCGATCACCAACCCCACCGTCAACAGCTACAAGCGCATCAACGCGCCGCGCACCATGTCCGGGGCCACATGGGCACCCAACACGGTCACATGGACCGGCAACAACCGCACCCATATGGTCCGCGTCCCCGGTCCCGGCCGGTTCGAATTGCGCCTGCCCGATGGGGCGGCCAACCCCTATCTGCTGCAATCGGTGATCATCGCGGCGGGCCTGTCGGGTATCCGGTCCAAGGCGGATCCGGGCAAGCGTCACGACATCGACATGTATGCCGAAGGCCATAAGGTGCGCGGCGCGCCCAAGCTGCCGCTGAACCTGCTGGACGCCCTGCGCGACTTCAACCGCGACAAAGACCTCAAGGCCGCGATGGGGAATGCGTTTTCCGAGGCCTACCTGAAAATGAAACATCAGGAATGGAATGCCTATGCCTCCCACTTCAGCCAGTGGGAAAAAGACAACACGCTGGATATCTAAAGTAAGGACGCGACAAATGACAAAACGTATAGCAGTGCTGGGCGCAGGCCCCTCTGGCCTCGCCCAACTGCGCGCCTTTCAATCGGCGCAGGCCGCCGGGGCCGAGATCCCAGAAGTGGTGTGCTTTGAAAAGCAGGCCAATTGGGGGGGGCTGTGGAATTACACATGGCGCACCGGCCTTGATCAATATGGCGAGCCTGTGCATGGCTCTATGTATCGCTATCTCTGGTCCAATGGCCCCAAGGAAGGTCTTGAATTCGCGGATTATTCCTTCGAGGAACATTTCGGCAAGCAGATCGCATCCTATCCACCGCGCGCCGTGCTGTTTGACTATATCGAAGGGCGTGTGAACAAGGCAGGCGTGCGCGACTGGATCCGGTTCGAGACCTCTGTGCGCCGGGTCGAGGCCGAGGGCGACAAATTTGCCGTCACGGTCAAGGATCTGCCCAATGACCGCGAATATACCGAGGTCTTTGACCATGTGATCTGCGCCACGGGGCATTTCTCGACGCCAAATGTGCCGCAGTTCGAGGGGTTCGATAAATTTCAGGGCCGCGTGCTGCACGCCCATGACTTCCGCGACGCGCTGGAATTCAAGGACCTCGACATCCTGATCGTGGGCACGTCCTATTCGGCCGAGGACATCGGCTCGCAATGCTGGAAATACGAGGCCAAGTCGATCACCGTCAGCCACCGCACCGCTGCCATGGGCTATGACTGGCCTGACAATTGGTCAGAGGTGCCGCTGCTGACCAAGGTCGTGGGCAAGACTGCGCATTTCAAGGATGGCACCAGCCGCGATGTGGACGCGATTATCCTGTGCACCGGATATCAGCACCACTTTCCCTTTATGGCCGCCGATCTTTGCCTCAAGACCGCCAACCGTCTGGCCACGGCGGACCTCTATAAAGGCGTGGCGTGGATCGACAATCCGAACCTCTTTTACCTCGGGATGCAGGACCAGTGGTTCACCTTCAACATGTTCGACGCCCAGGCCTGGTGGGTGCGCGATGTCATCATGGATCGCATCGCCCTGCCCGACCGCGCCACGATGGAGGCCGATGTGGCCGACCGTGTCGCGCGCGAGGATGCGGGCGAAAGCGATTATGACGCGATCTGGTATCAGGGCGATTATATCAAGGAGCTGATCGCAGAGACCGATTATCCCAGCTTTGACGTCGAAGGCGCCTGTCAGGCCTTCAAGGAATGGAAGGGTCACAAGAAAAAGGACATCATGACCTTCCGCAACAATTCCTACAAATCCGTCATCACCGGCACCATGGCCCCCGTCCACCACACGCCCTGGAAAGACGCGCTGGATGACAGCCTAGAGGTCTATCTGCAAAACTGAGGCGACTTGCGCCCAGAGCGGGATTTTCCGCTCTGGGCGTCCCTTTATCGTCAGATGCAGGGTCGGAAGGGACTGAAAATACCGGGGATTCCAGAGGCAACGAGGCGATCTGATCAGCCATCGTGACACAATCTGTCCTCGACCGCGGATTGACTGTTCTAAAAATGGGCTGGACCATCATGCCGATGAGCCCCTACACTCTCGTGCGAATATAACGCCAAAAGTGCTCTCAACCCCAAGGTCCATTCATGGTTTCAAAAAATTTCAAACGTATCGCCGTCGTCTCTGCACTCCTCATCGCTTGCGTCGTGATCCCGCCCGCCAGCGCAGTGGCTGGCGATTGCAAGGGCGTGCGGTTCCAGATCACCAACCGCCTTGTGGCCGATGGCGGGACACCCCAGATTGTCCGGCTGAAACGGTTCGTTATTCAAAGCGGTCAAACCGTTTGGTCAGAGAATATCCGCAATGCCACTGTGGCGCCTAATACCAGTTTCGTGTCAGATCGCCGGCGCTTGAACCGTCTGGATTCAGGCGAGGTGGGCGACTTTACGCTCTATTACCGCCATCGCTCGCCGGGCATGGCAGGCGCGTCGGCCTGGCGAGACGGCTCGTTCAGATTTTCCGAGCTTTGCACCGATGACAAACGGTTTTTCATAGAGATCGAATAGAGCGTGTCGCATTCAATTGAATTCAAAAGGCACTGCCTCTCGCTTGCGCTCGAACGCGCCTTTTGATGCTTTCTGTTTCTGATTAAACGCGACACGCTCTAAAGCGCCGTCCCGTGGACCTGGGCGGCGCGTGCCGCGTCTACAACCCGGCGACCCGCAGAAAAACATAGGTTTCCTGCAAAGCGCCCTTGTCCTTGATCGACACAGCAATCTCTGCGGTTTCAGACCGAAACAGGCGCAGGTCGTAAAAATCCGGGTGATTGACGGCGGTGTCTTTGCGAACGGCAGCATGTTTGCCAAGGCAAAGGACCAAAGCGTCCAGAACAGCGTCAAAAGCCTGTTGTGCAGCCTCAGAACGATAGGCAAAGGCCCAGCCGCAGGTCTGGCTTTGACCGCCCGACAGGGCAAGCGAGGTCTGACAGGAACTCGTGCCAACCAATGGAGACGGCAGGGCCAAGGACGTCACAGACCCGCGCCCGCCGTTGATCGTGATATGCATGGTCTCGACCGCTTCACAAAACGGATCGGCCCGCAGCGCCCCCGCCAAGGCAAGGCTGATGGTGGTGGACAGGACCGCAAGCCTCAGACCCAGTGCCACGTCCCCTTTGCGCCCCCGCCCCAAGGTCACGAGCGCGGACGTTCCTTTTTGGGATCAAACGCCGCCAGATCGGCGCGGATCGTGGCGGGCAGGCGTTTTTGATGGCCATCGAGCTTGCCGATCTCCAACGCGGTGCCGGGCGCGGCATGGGCCACGTCGATGCGTGCCATTGCGATGTTACGCCCCAGCAACGGAGAGCGCATGGACGATGTCACCTCGCCAATTTGCGCGCGCCCGATGTGGATGCAATCGCCGTGGCCCACATCCACATTGCTGTCGATGTCCAGCCCCACCAGCTTGCGCATGGGATGCTCTTTGCGCCGGATCAGGGCGTCGCGGCCAATGAAATCATCCGTTTTCGACTTCAGCGGCACGGTAAAGCCGATGCCCGCCTCAAACGGATCGGTCTGATCGGAAAAGTCATAGCCCGCAAAGATCAGCCCGGCCTCGATGCGCACCATATCCAGCGCCTCCAGCCCCATGGGACGCAGCCCGTATGGCAGGCCCGCGCCCCAGATTGCCTCGAAAATCTCGTCACAGTCCTTGGGGTGGCACATGATTTCATACCCCAGTTCGCCCGTATAACCTGTGCGCGAGACGACAAAGGGCGTGCCGCCCTCGTGATAGAGGCGCGCGGGCGTGTGATGGAACCAGCCGATCTGGTCGAACTCGGGGTTATGCGGCGCGGTCCAGACCAGATCGCGCAGGATATCGCGCGAATTAGGCCCCTGCACGGCGACGTTGTGCAACTGATCGG
>CALGTJ010000242.1 GCA_937901435.1 uncultured Rhodobacter sp.
TTGCAGAGGCCCTGCCAAAAGATATAGATGTGCTGGTCGTTATAGATACGCCAATACTGCGGCGTGGCATGCTCGTGGCAATCGACAAACATATTGCCGGTGGGTCAGGTACATTATTGCTGGTTGACCCCTATCAACGCATGAATGAGGCAAATGCTTCGCTAGCAATCCAAGCGTCGAAAGACGGTGAGATTAACACATTGATTGATTTGTTGTCTTTCTATGGCGTGGAAATGGCTGGTGACAAAATTGTGGGCGATGATCTTAATCCGTCGCTTGTTCGCTCCAGTTCCGGAAAGGCTTATCCTTTTCCCTATTGGATGGAACTTGGGCCAGACAATATTTCCAAGGACCATCCAGCTTCATTGCTGCTGAACAAACTCCTATTTGCTGACGCAGGCCATTTTGAAATCGCCGCTGAAAATAAAGCTGTGCATTCCATTGTTTATACCAGTACACAGACCGCCGAGTTGGCCAAGCATGAGATCAAAAAGCAGGCAGCCGAGCAGCTGGCTGCTCATTTTGTGCCAGAATCCCACCCGCCGCGAAATCTAGTTGTTTACATTGATGGGCCTGTCGAGCCAGCCTTCGGTGATGGCGGTGTAGAGGTTAACAGTCGTAACGCGTCTCTTTTCGCAGTGGCTGATGCAGATTGGATTTATAATGGCTACAGCATGAGCGAGGCTCAGGTTGGCGGTGCCACGATGCCGCGGCCAATCAATGACAATTTTTCATTATTTTTAAATATTGTCGAATATTTGGCGGGAGATGAACGTCTGCTGGCGATCCGCTCAAATGGAAATCCTGTCCGGTCATTCGAGCGGGTGGAGGAGATGCTAAATAAGGCGCGCCGGACTTATAGAGAGCGTGAAGCAGATTACCTTGCTCAGATTTCAAAAGCTGAATCCAGTATTGCAGAGGTCATGCGGCTGACGGGTGCGGCGTCTCGGGACCAGCTTCCAGACGATCTACAGCAACAGGTTATGCAATTGCAGGCTCTTGCATATCCGATCAAACGAAATTTAAGGGCGCTCAGACAAAGGATGCGCAAGAATGTAAATGTCCTGTTTCGCAATATTGTGATTTTTAATTTTGCCTGTGGCCCGATTTTGGTTATTGGCATGAATATGTGGCTGAGTCGACGTCGTCGCCAATCAAGGCTAGCTTAAGCCGTTGCTTGTTCCGCTGTCACCCCTTTATCGCGCGGTTGATGAGCGTGATCTCGGTCTTGGCGCACTAGCGTTCTATGTCATTACTGTAGACCAAAATCCCACTATGCATTTACATTTATCATGGACCACCGAATGGGGGCATACCAGCTTTTCCGCGGCGCGCAGTCTATCGGCCACTTTGCCCAGCCCAAGGTTTTCCAACAGCTTTAGCGCGGTGTGGTAAATCGCGGCAAGCTCCGCCGCGCTCAGCGGTTTATAGGCCCCACCGATTTGATCCGGTGGACCGGCATCAACCGCAGGTTTTCCCGCACGCTTTGCTAAGCGCTCCTTGCGCCCGCCGCGCTTTGCTGTCTCAACCATCGGGTCCTTGTCCATTCGCGTTGCCTGTATCTCCAGAACAGTCTCGATTCCCATGCAGATGCAAACACGGAGACGCAATTTCTGAAAATAGGGATGTAATTGCGAATATTTGAAATTTGTGAATTAGTCGTTGCGACAAATGCCAAAATGCAGCCCTGTGATCGGCGATAAATGCAGGAGATATATCATGAAGTCGCGTACGAAAGTTGTCGTCATTGGCGGTGGTATCGCTGGGTGCTCAACGCTCTACCATCTTACACAGGAAGGCTGGTCGGACGTTGTGTTGATCGAACGTGACGAGCTGACATCGGGTACGACCTGGCACTCGGCGGCACAGGTTACGAACTTTGGCATGAACCAAACAATGGTCGGGCTGAAGGCGCATTCAATCAACTTGTATAAAAAACTGCGTGATGATCCCGAATACCCCGTTGGGTACCACCACGGCGACGGCGGCATCAGGCTAGCGAACACCAAAGCGCAGATGCAAGGCTACCGGCATTTTGCTTCAATGGCGCGCGGGATGGGCGTGACCTTTGAGGTGCTCGACGCCGAGGAATGTGCTCGGCGTCACCCGCTGATTACAAAAAAGAACCTCTTGGGCGGTTTATGGGATGGGGAAGACGGCGACATTGATCCCGCCCAGCTTTGTCAGGCGCTTGCGTTTCATGCGCGTAAAGCGGGGGCCAAGGTCTACCGCCAAACCTTGGTCACCGGCTTGCGCCAGCGTAGCGATGATACATGGACCGTCGAAACGAACAAAGGCAGCATTGACGCCGATATTGTGGTGAACGCCTGTGGC
>CALGTJ010000243.1 GCA_937901435.1 uncultured Rhodobacter sp.
GCCCGTCATCGACCCAAGACGGCCAAAACCGGTGACAACCTCATCCACGATCAGCAGGATATCGTATTTGGTCAAAACCTCTTGGATCGCGGCCCAATAGCCTGCGGGCGGAGGCACCAGCCCCCCGGTGCCCAGCACAGGCTCGCCAATAAACGCCGCAATCGTGTCGGGGCCTTCGCGCAGGATCATCGCCTCCAGCTCGGTCGCGCAATGAGCGGTGAACTGCGCTTCGCTTTGATCAAGGTTGTCGCGGCGATAGTAATAAGGCGCTTCGGTGTGCAGGATCCGGTCAAACGGCAGATCGAACTTGTCGTGAAACACCTTCAGCCCGGTCAGCGAGCCGCTGGCCAGACCAGAGCCGTGATAACCCCGCCAGCGCGAGATGATCTTTTTCTTTTCCGGGCGACCCAGGATGTTGTTGTAATACCAGACCAATTTGATGTTGGTCGTATTGGCATCCGACCCGCCAGAGCCGAAATAGACCTTGGACATGCCCTCTGGCATCCGGTCCAGCACCATCTTGGCCAATGTGATAGAGGCCTCGGTGCCATGCCCGACGTAGGAATGGTAATAGGCCAGCTCGCGCGCCTGTTCGGCAATCGCCTCTGCAATCTCCTGGCGGCCATAGCCGATGTTCACACAGTAGAGCCCGGCAAATGCGTCCAGCAGGGCGTTGCCGTCCCGGTCAATGATGTGACAGCCCTTGGCGGTGCGGATCACGGTCTGAGGCAGATCCCCGCGCGCGAAATCCCCCAGAGCGGTCGAGGGATGAAAGAAATTGTCGCGGTCCCATTGTTCCAACTCGTCGTTTCTCAGCATCGATCTTGTCCTTTTATCTGCGGTGAGGCCCGTTTCTGCGGTGGCGTCGACGGTCTCAGCGTGATTGGCCCCCGTCCGGCGAGACCGGAGGCGTGCCGTGGGTATGGAACGTCTCTATTGTCTTCAGCCCCCAGGCCTGACCCTTTTTGCGCTCGGCCTCTGTCCAGACCACTGGCTCCCAGTCGGGGGCAAGGATCAGGCGCGCGCCGGCATTGGCAAGCTCGACACGGTTTCCCGCGGGCTCCCAGACATAGAGGAAAAACGTACCCTGAATGGCGTGTTTATGCGGTCCGGTCTCGATATGCACCCCGTTTTCCAGAAAAATATCCGCCGCGCGCAGGATATCCTCGCGCTGATCCGTGGCGTAGGTGATGTGGTGGAACCGGCCCTGCCCTTTTCCATGTTCTTCGGTACAGGCCAGATCATAGGTCTTGTTGTTGACCGTGAACCAGCACCCGCCGATGCGCCCGTTATCCAACTGGATCATCTCGGTGACGCGACTGCCGAGGCATGTCTCCATAAAGGTGCGGAACTCGGCCACATCACCGCTGAGCAGGTTGAGGTGGTCCAGACGGCGCGGGCAGGCCCCCTGCGCGTGAAAGCGGCTGGCCATGTTTTTTAGCGCGGGCTTGTCCTGCGCATCCGGCTGATAGCGGTTGGTGTCGTAGTAGATCTCGAACAGATGACCAAACGGGTCCTCGAAGCGAAACGCACGGCCATGGCCCAGATCGCCCCCGACCCAGCCATGCGCGCTAAACCGGCTGGCCTCGATCAAGGCCACACGCCGCTCCAGCGCCTCTTGCGACGCGGCGCGATAGGCGATGTGCCCGACCCCGGTCGTGTGATGCCGGGTGAGTTTGAGCGAGTGAAATTCATAGTCATCCCAAGCCCGCAAATAGGCGCTATCCCCATCCAGAGCCGAAAGTTTCAGCCCATAGACACGGGTAAAGAAATCAAGGCTGTCCTCGAATTTATCCGTGTAAACTTCGACATGGCCCAAATGCGCGATATCGCCCATGATTTTGCCTCTCTGCTTGACGTCCTGCATCTTGCCCTGCGCCAGCGGGGATTGGCAATGGAATTGGGCCTCTGGCAGGGCATCCCTGCCAAAGGCCTAGAGCGTCAGATCATGCACCGCTTGCAACGCGCCTTTGTCGATCAGCGCCTTGAAACTGCTCGTCACGGCGGTGCGGAATTCTGGGTTTTCCGCAAGCTTTTCATCGAAAATATCGCGGATCGCCAAAAGGTTCGCCACCTTGTCCACCGGGGTCTTCCCGGCATCAAAAGCCGCGCGCAACATGGCTGCCAAAGGGTCTTTGACGTCTATCGCGGCCCCCGTTTCATCCACGCCGCCCACATAGCGCATCCACCCGGCCACCGCCAAAGCCAGCCTGGACACGGCCCGCCCCGCCGCCAGATTGTCACGTATCGTACCCAGCAGGCGCTGGGGCAGCTTTTGCGAGCCGTCCATGGCGATCTGCCACGTACGATGGCGAATGGCCGGGTTCAGATAGCGGGTCTTGAGACTGGCGCAATAGGCCAGCAGGTCTTCGCCCTCGGGCTGGGGCACTGTCGGGATGATCTCGAACCGCCAGAGGTCGTCAATCAGTCCCGCAAAACCGGGATCGGCCACGGTCTGCGCGATGGTTTCATAGCCCGCAAGATAGCCCAGATAGGCCAGCGTCGAATGGGTGCCGTTCAGACAGCGCAGTTTCATCGTCTCAAAGGCCGCCACATCGCGCACGAATTGCGCACCCCCGGCGTCCCATGCGGGGCGTAGACCACCCACAAAATCATCCTCGATGACCCATTGACGGAAGGGTTCATGCATCACGCAGGCCAGATCTTCGCGCCCGGTGGCCTGTGCCACACTGGCGATATCGTCTGCGGTCGTCGCCGGGGTGATCCGGTCCACCATCGTGGCCGGAAAGCGTCCCTTTGCCTCGATCCAATCGGCCAGATCCGCGTCCAGAGCGCGCGCAAATTCCAGCACCACATTGCGGATCAGCGCGCCGTTATGGGGAAGATTGTCACAGGACAGAACCGTAAACGGCGCAAGCCCCGCCGCACGCCGCCTTGCAAGAGCATGGACCAGAAAGCCGGGCGCAGACCGGGGCGCATCGGGATGGGCGAGATCATGGACAATGTCAGGGTCATCCAGCCGCAAATGGCCCGTCGCCGGGTTGTGGCAATAGCCCTTTTCAGTGACCGTCAGCGAGACGATCCTGACGCCGGGATCGGCCATCGCCGCAAGAACCGCGCCCGGATCTTCGGGGGCGACCAGCACGGTGTTGATCGCCTCGATCTGCTGATACTTGTGCCCCTCGGGCGCCAGCGTGACAGAGAGATAGGCGCAGCCCTGCGGCCCCAGCCGGTCGCGGATATCGGGGCTGCGCAGACTGACAGCCGTGATCCCCCAATCGCCCGCCTGCGCGGCCATCGCCTCTGACGTATAGACCGCGTTGAACGCGCGAAAGAACGCGCCGGGGCCGAGGTGGACGATGCCGGTCTTGGGTCGTTCTGTGGTACTGCGGATCAGACGCGGGATGGCACTGGGACTATCGGGCAAGCCAGCCTCCGTCCACGCTCAGCACCGTGCCGTGGATGTAATTTGCGGCAGGAGAGGCCAGAAAAACAGCCGCCCCCGCGATGTCAGAGGCCTCGCCCCAATGGCCCGCCAGGATGCGGTCAAGGATCGCCTGACTGCGCTCTGGATCGGCGCGCAGGGCCTCTGTGTTGTTTGTCACGATATAGCCAGGCGCGATGGCATTGACGTTGATGCCCTTGGCGGCCCATTCATTGGCCAGCAGCTTGGTCAGCCCGGCAACGGCGTGTTTCGAGGCCGTATAGGCAGGTACGCGAATGCCCCCCTGAAACGACAAGAGTGAGGCCACATTGACAATCCGCCCATGCCCTTGCCGCGCGAAAACGGCGCGCGCAAAGGCCTGACAGGTGAAAAACAGCGCCTTTTGGTTGACGTCGATGACCGCGTCCCAGTCTTCTTCGCTGTAATCCACACTATCGGCACGGCGGATGATCCCGGCGTTATTGACAAGGATATCAACGGGATGCTCTTTGAACGTCTCTTTCGCCGCCATCGGGTCGGCGAAATCCAGCGTCAAGGCAGTCGCTCCGGGGATCATCGCCAAAGTCTCGTCCATCGACGAGCGCCCGGCGCAGATCACCTCTGCCCCCGCTTGCCCCAGAGCCACGGCAATCGCCTGCCCGATGCCCGTATTGGCCCCCGTCACCAGCGCGCGTTGGCCATCCAGCCGAAACGGATCTTTCATCGCAAATCCCCCATGTCGATCATGTCCATATCCGTGAAGTCGACGTTATCACCGGCCATGGCCCAACAAAAGGAATAAGCCCCGGCGCCCGCGCCCGCATGGATCGACCATGGCGGAGAGATCACCGCCTCTTCATTGGCCATCACCAGATGACGGGTCTCTGCCGCCTCGCCCATCAGGTGAAACACGCGCTGATCGGGCGCCAGGTCGAAATAGAGATAGGCCTCCATCCGGCGATCATGGGTATGGGCGGGCATCGTGTTCCAGACCGATCCGGCCTCCAACTGTGTATAGCCCATCACCAATTGGCAGCTTTTGCACACATCCGGATGTAGCAGTTGCACGATCACCCGCTTGTTCGCGGTCTCCCTTGCGCCCAATTCAATCCGGTTGGCATCAGCAGCACGGATCAGGGTTGTGGGATAGCTGTGATGGGCCGGGGCCGACAGGATATAGAAACGCCCTGCCCCGGAAAATTCCACAGCAACTGCCCCCATCCCCACATAGAGGACTTCTCCCCCGGCAATCTCATAGGTCGCACCGTCCACCGTGACGGCACCCGTCTCGCCAAGGTTCAGAACACCTAGTTCGCGCCGGTCCAGAATGCTCTTGGTGCCGGTTTCCACCACGTGATCCAGCGTCAGCACGCCATTGCCCGGCACGGCAGAGCCAAGGATCAGGCGGTCATAGTGGCTATAGACCAGCGTGATTTCACCGGTCGCAAACAGCCCGCCCACCTGAAAATGATCGCGCAGGCCCTGCGTGTCCAGCGTTCTGGCGCTGGCCGGGTCAATGGCGTATCGGGTTTCAACGGTAACCATGGCAAGGGTCCTTTCAGGAACATTCGGGCAGATGGGGATAGGGTCTGAAGTCGCGCGTCACTTCCGATTGCATGAAACGGGTCTTGCGAGACCCGGCCCCGGACCACATAATCGGGCTATGGGACATAAAGGCGGGCGACGTCGCCGGGTAGAGCGGATCCGGGTCGATCAAAGTCATTGTGCCTTCCAAGCCGCTTGCGGGTAGACTAGTACGCTAATATGCTAGTTCCAATTCCCCGTCAAACAGGAATGAGATGCCGATGTCAGACATAGACCTTTCTCTGGTGCGCCCGCAAAGAGCCCAAAGCGCGACGGATCAGGTTTTCGAGGCGCTGTATTCCGCGATCCTGTCGATGGATCTGGCGCCCGGTGCGAAAGTGTCAGAGGTCGAAATCGCCAAAAGCCTTGGGGTGTCGCGTCAACCTGTCAGGGACGCCTTCTATCGGCTGTCCGAACTGGGCCTTCTGAACATCCGCCCGCAACGGGCCACGACCATCTGCCATATCTCGCCTCAGGCCGTCCACAGTGCGCAATTCATCCGCTCTGCTCTGGAAATCGAGTGCCTGCGCGCCGCAATGGACCTGATTGAACCGGGCGAATTGACAGAGCTGGAGGAAAACCTGATCCAGCAGGCCGAAGCGAGTGCAGCACAAGACCGGATGGGATTTCATAATCTGGACGAAAGCTTTCACCAAAGGATCTGCGAGATTGCCGGGCATGGCAAAGTCTGGGACCTGATCCGCGATCAAAAGGTGCATATGGACCGGGTGCGCGTGCTGGCCCTGTCCACCGATGCGCAAAAGAAGGCCCTGAAAGAGCACAAGGACATCCTGCGCAGTGTGCGAGACCGCCAGCTACAGACCGCACAAGCCCATCTCAAACGGCATCTGGCGCGGGTTTTGCGCACCTTGGGGCAGGTTCAGGATCTGCATCCTGACCATTTTGAAGGGCCTTAGCCTTATATCGTGTCTCGCAATTCCTGAAACATCATGTGACACCTAACGCGTTGGAATCTTTAATTTCAGACAGCGGTATGTGGTTCAGTTTTGCCGAAATCGCGTCAGACAAAGGAAGCGCACCGTAGCGCACCTCCTCGTTAAATCTTAACTGGCATATTAGCCTTTTACCAACAAAGCCTGCAATTCCGGCGTCGCGGCCTTTAGCGCGCTGGCGTAGCGGCTGACGCCCTCTTCGATCTGGGCGGCCGTGATCGAGAGCGGCGGCGAAAAGGCGTTGATCGGCAAGAAAGGCAACGCGCGGCTGAGAACCCCTGCCTCGGCGGCATGTTTTGACACGATCTTATGGGGCACAGTGCCCGCTGGAAAGGCTTGGCGGCTGTCTTTGTCGGCTACGAATTCGACCGCCGCCATCAGGCCCACGCCGCGCACATGCCCGACAAAGGGATTGTCCGACAGCTTGTCCTTGAGGGCTGCCAACAGAACCGGGCCAAGGTTGGCCGCGTTTTCGACCATGCCTTCGTTTTCCATCACGTCCAGATTGGCCATCGCAACGGCGCTGCCCACCGGATGCCCGGAATAGGTAAAGCCATGCATGAACACGCCCGCATCCTTGGAGGTGGACGAGAACACATCCCACATGCGCTGCGAGATAATCGAGGCGGACATAGGGAAATAAGCGCTGGTGATGCCCTTGGCGAGAGAGACGATATCGGGGCGCAGACCATAAGTGCCAGAGCCGAACCATTGCCCGGTGCGGCCAAAGCCCGTGATGACCTCATCCGCGATCAGCAGGATGTCGTGGCGATCCAGCACCTCTTGCACGCAGGCGAAATATCCTTCTGGCGGCAGGAACACGCCGCCCGTTCCCATCACTGGCTCTGCAATGAAGGCCGCGATTGTTTCGCCCCCCTCACGCGCGATCAGCGCCTCCAGGTCCGCGACCATGCGATTGGTGAAATCGG
>CALGTJ010000244.1 GCA_937901435.1 uncultured Rhodobacter sp.
ATCCGATAGTGGACTGGCTATTGGTTCCCAGTCCTCGGGCCTAGGCGGGATGGTCCAGGAACCCCGGGCCAGGTTTCATGTACCTAAATGGGGAGTGTTTTGTCATCTGGGGATTCTACAAATACATCCTGCTCACTTCAACCGAGTTTAATCTGACAGTACCATATCAAAGGCTGAATGGTAACAACGATGTTGTCAGACAAATTCTAACAGGTATACCATGGAAGACCGTCACTGCGGGTGCCGTGGCCAGAAACGAGGCCCTGCGAGCATCGAAATACCTCGGTCGTGCGATCTGGCGAAACTGGAGCGGATACCACCGCCGAAGCCAGCGCCAAGACCATGCGGATCCTTGTCAGAGTAAAACCGTAGCAATGCCCTGCTGGATCGTCATGCGCGTCAGGTATCTTTCGGACAGCGTCGCGTAGGTGTTCAGAATATTATCGGCCCCTTGGCTGCTCGCAAGCCGTACGGTCATAGCAGCTTAATCGCCTGCTCAGATGTGTCGCGGATGTGCTGCTCGATTATGCTCGATGCAAGATCAGCGTCGCGGGCCAGTGTCGCCGTCATAATTTCACGGTGTTCTTCGAATTTGCGCCCTCCGAGGCCATCTGGCGCACGTTTTGTGACGAAACGGTACCGATCCAGTTGATCAAACATAATAGAGCGGAGTCGGAAAAGCCATTTCCCTTGGCAGGCCGCAACGATGGCTTCATGAAATTCCCGGTGGCGTTCCACCCATTCCGAGTGCCGTTCCATCCGCCGTTCCCACGGGAGACCTTCAATCAAGCTAAGTCGGTGATGCACGGCGACTATGTTTGTTTCCCACTCTTCACCACCATGTGCGATCGCTTCGCGCACCGCACGCTTTTCAAAACTGATAAAATGGTTTGTGATTTCAATAAGTTCAGCCGCTGACACAGGGGCTACTTTGAACCCTTTACCAGCCTCAACGGTGACAAAACCTTCAGATGAAAGTTGTGACAAAGCTTCGCGCAGCGTACCGATCCCAACATCATAACGCTTTGTCATATCGGCGAATTTCAAACGGGTACCGGGCTCAAATACGCTGCTGACGATATCGTTGCGTAGGCGGGTGAGTACATCACGTTGACCGTTGGCGTCGGATTTCGTTGCTCGGCTGCCTTTTGGGTCTAAATTTTCAAGCGTCACGCGGCGCACCACCTTTGTTTAACTATTGCAATGCAGCGTCCTAAACGAGTCGTTCGCCGGCTTTGCCGATTTTCGAATATCCCATGCGGTTGGGAAAGAAAACGTATTTCGAGAATAGGGCTTCAACATCACTAAATTCTATTTTAGAGTTATTTTCGAAAATATGAAAGCTTACGAATGAAGCTGCTCTCTTTTATGTGTGAAGATCAAGCCTCATGGGGTGCAGTTGTCGACGGTGGGGTGGTCGATCTCGGGGCAAGGCATGCCGACCAATACCCCGATCTTAAGTCTTTTATTGCCGCTGGCATGCCGGGCGCGGTCCTTGCTGATTTGGGAGCCTCCGAGATCAACTTGGACAATCTCGAGCTGGCGCCAGTGATTCCGAACCCTGATAAAATCGTTCTGGCGGCGATCAACTATTGGGAAGACGACTCTGATCCAGATAACGTTCCTTCCTATCCCGTGTTATTCTTGCGATTGCCCTCATCGCAGATCGGCCATGGCGCACCACTGATCCAGCCGCGATCGTCGGATAAATTGGATTTCGAAGGCGAACTAGCCGTCATTATTGGGAAACGTGGACGCCATATCGACGCGGCCCAAGCAATGGACCATGTGGCGGGCTATGCCTGCTACAATGATGCCAGCATTCGAGACTGGCAAAAGCACTCGCACCAGTTCACGCCTGGAAAGAATTTTGTGGGCACCGGTGCCTTCGGGCCTTGGATGGTGCAGACGGATGACGTGCGGATCGACACCGACGGTTTAAAGCTGGTCACAAGAGTCAATGGGATTGAAAAACAGCGGACCAACACGTCGCGGATGATTTTCGATATCCCCTACCTGATCTCCTACATCTCGACTTTTTCCCCACTAGAGCCCGGCGACGTAATCGTAACGGGCACTTGCACAGGCTTTGGAATCACCCGCGACCCAAAAGAGTTTTTGAGCCCCGGTGACGTCGTAGAAGTGGAAATTGAGGGAATTGGCGTGCTGTCAAACAGGGTGCATGCAGAAACATGAAAGTCCGACCAAAGCAAGCTTGGAGCCTAAGCATTTTCTAAAATAATAATAGTTTCGAAAATGTTTGGAATCATGGAAAGTACATGTTAGTGAACGTGACAACGGTGGGAGGGATGCAGCGATGAGTTACCTAGTAAATTCGATGGGGCACGTTCAGTTGAACGTCGTAGATGTCGATGCGTTGGTTCGCGAATCTTGTGACATTTTGGGTTTGCATGTGACGCGTGAAGAACCCGGTTGTGTCTGGCTTTCATCTAATGGGCGGATGGCCGAATTGGTCTTGCATGAAGCAAGCGAGAACTCGATACGATCGCTCGGGTTTGAAGCGGTGTCCGAAGCGGCGGTAGCAGAGGCTGCCAAACGGGTAGAAGACGCTGGCTGTAAGTTGGTTTCCACCGATCCAAGTCTTGATTGCTGCGTCACAGGCATGAAATTCGTGACGCCTCAAGGACACACATTTGAGCTGCACGGGCCGGTCCAGACCGCGATTTACGGCAACCGCCAACCAACGCCCGGCATGGCGCCGCAACGACTTGATCACGTCAACATCTTGTCGCCGGAACCTGCTGAAACGCGCACGCATATGGAAAAAATCATGGGAATGCGTTTGTCAGAACGCATGGTGGATGATGGGCTGAATTGGATGCGTGGCGCGAACCGCCTGCACCACATCCTTGGGATTGTGAAGGGCGAAACGGGTCTGCACCACTATTCGTGGGAAGTCGCCGAATTTTCAGATTACTGCCATCTGGGCGATCGTCTGGACACGATTGAAAAAAACTTCATTTGGGGGCCGGGGCGGCACAGGCCAGGTGACAACACCTTTGCGTATTACATTGATACCTGTGGCGCGATGGTCGAATGCGCAGGAAATATGGCCCTGATCAATGACGACGATCGGTACGAGCCAAACATAATCACCGCCCTGAAACGCCCTGAAAATGTCCGCGTCATGAATGTGTGGGGCGAACCTGCGCCGCAGCCATGGCGGGAACACCATTTTCCTTGGGCGGCCCCTGCTGTCTGAAAACCGATAAGGAAAACCCACGTGACAAAAATTGGCATTCTAGAAGGCTCATTGCGCCGCGCATCGCTATCGCGGGCAGCGGGGCGCGCGGCGGCAGGGCTTCTGCCTGACGGGATGAAGGCGGTCGCGCTTCCAAACCCGGGAACTCTGCCATTGTTCAACCAAGATCTGTTGGATGACGGAATGCCGGAATCGGTCAGCGTGTTCATTGATGCTGTTGCAAGCGTGGACGCACTGTTAATCGTGACGCCCGAATACAACTGGTCCATTCCGGGGGGGCTGAAAAACGCGATTGACTGGCTCTCACGTGTAAATCCCAATCCATTGGCGCACAAGCCTGTCACAATCTGGAGCGTATCTCCCGGTCTTTTGGGCGGCGCGCGAGTGCACGCAGGCCTGCGTCACACGCTGCTGTCTCAAGATATGATTATTATGGCCAAGCCTGAGGTTCAGATCGCCGGCGCAAAAGGCAAGCTGGATGTAGACGCAGGCCAAATCACCAATGCAGACACCCAAGCGTTCCTGCGGGGACACCTGTCAGCCTTCAGGACATTCTGTAATTCATGGAGTGGCGCTTGAGCGCCGCACACCCCTGACAAGATAGAGGCGCACGCAAATGGAACACCCCCTAACGTTCATGTCCGATGGTCTAAAACTATCTGGCGTTCTGCATGTCCCTGAAGGGCGTAAACCGGGGCAACGCCTGCCGACGTTCATCGTGCTTCATGGCTTCGTTGGCACTAAAGACAAATCTCATGTCGAGCTGGTCGCGCGCATGATCGAGGACATGGGCTATTGCGTGTTTCGCATTGATTTCAGGGGCTGTGGTCAGTCCGAAGGCGCGCGCGGCGAGGTGCGTTGTCATGATCAGGTAGCCGATACGCGCAATGCACTATCGTTCATTTCCCAGCGCGAAGAGGTTGATCCGGACCGCATCGGCGTGACGGGGCACAGCTTCGGTGCGGCAGTTGCGATTTTCACGGGTGGTGTTGACCAGCGTGTGGCCTGCGTCTTGTCGCTTTGCGGCTGGGGCGATGGGGAGCGCAAATTCCGCGGCCAACATCCAACACCAGAGGCATGGGCAAAGTTTACCGGCATTCTAGACGACGGGCGCAAGCACAAGGCCGAGACCGGCGAAAGCATGTGGGTATCGCGCTTTGATGTGGTGCCGATCCCCGAAGAGCTGCGCAAGAACCTGTCGCCCCATGCGCAATTTGAGGTTCCGGTTGAGACTGCGATCTCAATGTATCATTTTCGGGCCGAGGATGTTGTGGCTGACATCGCACCGCGTCCGCTCTTGCTGTTTCATACCGCCGGCGACGTGATCACCCCGATGGAGCAATCGATAAGCCTGTTTGAAAAGGCAGGTGCCAATGCAGAGCTCATGATCCCGACGGGCATGTCGCATTTCCCGCTTTCCGAGGATGATGCGCCCCATACTCGCGCGTTGATTGATGCATGGCTGAAGAAGTTCTTCCCCACGCCGCTGAGTGCCGGGTCGTGACGCAGTTTCGTGCAGATGGCCTGAAGGCTTACGCCGCAGGACTTTTGCAAGCCGGGGGCTATTCCCCGGACCATGCAAAGCGCACGGCAGATATTCTGGTTTGGGCGAACGCACGTGGTGCAAATTCGCACGGGGTGCTGCGTATCCCGCGCTACATTGAAATGGTAGAACAGGGCGCGATTGATCCGGTGGCGAAACCTGAATTGGTGACACAAGACGGTGCCATAGCAGTGCTGGAAGCGGGACGCGCGCCCGGGCCATCCGCGATGGTCACCGCAATGGACGCGGCGATTGATATCGCCGACCGAGTCAATATTGGCTGGTGCTCGGCGCGCAATATCACCCATGCCGGGGCGGTTGGCTACTTCGCCTTACGCGCCGTCGAACGGGGCTGCATTGGCATCGTCATGACGGCCTCGGGCCCGCTTATGGCTTATCACGGCGCGAAAGTGTCAGGGCTGTCGACCAATCCAATTTCTATTGCGGCACCTTCAATGGGGCGGCCGTTGCTGTTGGATATGTCCACATCGACCGTGGCTTTGGGTAAGATTATGCACGCCAAAGATGCGGGTACCGCCATTCCTTCTGGATGGGCAATAGATGCTGACGGCGCGCCTGCGACGGACCCGAACAAAGTCGCGACGCTGACCCCATTGGGTGGCCCCAAAGGATCGGGCCTGTCGCTAATGATTGAGGTTCTGTCCAGCGTGCTGATCGCTAACCCGGTAATTGCGACCGTGCTTGGCAGCGGCAAGGGTGCCATGAACGGCGCGGCACTAGCCATCAAGGTGGACGCGTTTGGCGCGCCGGACCAGTTTGCAAACCACATCGCGGATCTGGGCCAGCGGTTGAAAGCCTTGCCAAAAGCCCCCGATACGGACGAAATCCTGCTGCCTGGTGAACGGGGGTTTCGATTGTCAGAGGTGCGGATGCGGGAGGGCATCCCTGTCGCAGACGGCACACTGGCCCGCTTGGCCAGTTTGGGGGAGCGCTTTGACGTGGCGCCACCCGTGGAAATCAAGACAGACGGTGCGGACAGTTAGGCCGCGGCGCTTTAAATCAAGAGCTCTTGGGAGGGGACCTTGCAACAGGGTAAGACAAAATCGCTACAAAACATGGCACTACGCGCGGTAAGCGGCGGCGTGCTGCTTGTGGCGGGACTGATAATGCTGTTCTTCGCTTGGGGCTACCCGACCGGTTCTCTCCACCAGATGGGGGCTGGGTTTATCCCGCAGACCATTGGCATTTTGATGTCTTGTCTTGCGGTCGCGATCATCATCATTGATCTGTGGGCTCCCGAACTGGAACAGGGTGGCGCGATGCATTGGCGGGGGCTGATCTTTATCGCAGCCGCAATCATCATCTTTGCCGTGCTCGTGGATGTCGCGGGGCTTGTCCCGTCGATGTTCCTGGCCGTGGCCATGTCCATGTTTGCCGATGATCAGGCGCGCCCACTTTCTGTGTTGATCTACACCGTGGTTGCGACCTTCTTGGGTTGGCTGCTGTTTCTGGTGGGCCTTGACTTGCCGATCCCGGCGTTCTGGAGATAGCGATGTTGGATCAATTCCTCCTAGGCCTGTCGGTCGTCATGCAACCCCATGTGCTGATGTACGCATTTTTCGGTGTGTTTCTGGGCCAGTTGATCGGCGTGCTGCCCGGCGTTGGGGCCATAACCGCAATTTCGCTGCTGCTGCCAGTGACCTTTTATCTGGATGCCACGACGTCGATGATCTTGCTAGCTGGGATTTATTATGGCTCCCAATACGGTGGGTCCATCGCGTCTATCCTGCTGAATTTGCCGGGCACGCCTTCATCGGTCGTGACCTGTTTGGAAGGATACCCACTGGCCCAAAGCAACAGGGCCGGGCTTGCGCTGTTTGTTGCGGCCTTCTCGTCTTTCATTGGGGGCATGGTTGGTGTGTCCATTTTGGTGCTCGCCGCCATCCCGATGACCGTAGTCGCCTTGAAATTTGGCGCGCCAGAATATGCGATGCTGGTGATATTGGGCCTCTTGGCGGCCTCTATGATCGGGACAGGGTCGCAAATCAGATCGTTCGCAATGGTAATCTTCGGCATTGCCTTGGGGCTTGTCGGGGCAGATGCCACGACGGGGTATTACCGCTTTGTCG
>CALGTJ010000245.1 GCA_937901435.1 uncultured Rhodobacter sp.
AGGATCACTTTGGCGACTTTGGCATCCCCGACGCCGAGGCGTTTTTCGGCACCGTCAACCGCGTCACACCGGGCTATATCCGCACCGAATCCGATGAGGTGCAATATAACCTGCATATCCTGCTGCGCTTTGACCTTGAACGCCAGTTGATCGCTGGCGATCTGGAAGTTATCGATCTGGAAGAGGCGTGGAACACCCGCTTCAAGGCCGACTTTGGCGTTGAGGTCGACAAAGCCTCTGACGGTGTCTTGCAGGATGTTCATTGGGCGGTCGGCCTGTTTGGCTATTTCCCGACCTATTCACTGGGCAATGTCTATGCAGGCTGCCTGAACGAGGCCATGCGCCGCGCTGTGCCCGATCTGGACGCGCATCTGTCACAGGGCGACACAACCCCGGCGACCACATGGCTGCGGGAAAACCTGCAACACTACGGCGGCCTGCGCGCGCCCCGCGCCACGATCCGGCACGCGACAGGCGCAGACCCCAGCGTCGAGCCTCTCTTGTCTTACCTGGAAGCCAAGTTCAGCGAAATCTACAAGCTGTAACCAGTCTTTCATCTTGGCCAAAATACTCCGGGGGTTTGGGGGCAGAGCCCCCAATGGGTCGGATCACAGTCGTGATCCGAAACAAATTCTACTGCTCCCACACCGGATCGCGTTTTTCCAGAAAGGCCGCGATGCCCTCTTCGGTATCGCGGTTCAGCATGTTTTCCACCATCACCTCGCCCGTATAGGCATAGGCGGCCTCCAGAGGCATCTGGATCTGTTCGTAAAACGCCTGTTTGCCGATCTTCACAGCAGACCCCAGCTTTGCCGCGACCGTTTCGGCCAGCGCCATCGTCTCTGCGTCCAAAATGTCCAGCGGGACCGCACGGTTGATCAGGCCAAGTTCTGCCGCCCGCGCGGTGTCGATGAAAGTCCCGGTGCTGAGCATCTCAAAGGCCTTCTTGCGCCCGATATTGCGCGACAGCGCCACCATGGGCGTCGAGCAGAACAGGCCTATGTTGACGCCATTGACCCCGAATTTTGTCCCCTCGGCGGCGACGGCCATATCGCAGGACGCGACAAGCTGACATCCGGCGGCGGTCGCGATTCCGTGCACCTGCGCGATGACAGGTTGGGGCAGGCGGGGAATGGTCTGCATCATCGCAGCGCAGCGCTCGAACAGATCAGCGAAATAGGCCGCTCCACCATCGTCATGGGCACGCCCACGGGTCATTTCCTTCAGGTCGTGACCTGCACAAAATGCCTTGCCCTCGCCGGAAATCACCACGACGCGGATGGCGCGATCCTGCGCAAGCGCGTTAAATGCATCCTGCAATTGGGCCAGCATCCCGTCCGACAGCGCGTTCAGGTTCCCCGGAGAATTCAGCCGCAGCCGCGCCACCGCGCCGTGATCTGTGCGTTCCAGCAATGCCATCTTGTCCTCCCCTGCATTTGGCTTCACCCTAGGCTCAAATTTGGTGTGGGGAAAGCATGACAGTTAAAATGAACGCCGCCGCGCTCAACGCCTTTATGGCGCTGGAGTTTCCGCAAGTGGATGGGGATTTCACGGTCGAAGAGGCGACAGAAGAGGGCGTCAAAATTCGCATGAACATCGCCGACAAACACCTGCGCCCTGGCGGCACCGTGTCTGGCCCGTCCATGTTCGCGCTGGCGGATGTTTCGATTTATTTCGCGATCCTGTCGCAGATCGGGCCAGAGGCCCTGACCGTGACCACCAATTGCTCTATCGATTTTATGCGCAAACCTGCCGCTGGCCGTGATCTGATCGCGCATGCGCATCTGCATAAACTGGGCCGTGTGCTGGCCGTGGGGGATGTGTTGCTGTATTCGGAAGGCTCTGACAAACCCGTTGCGCGCGCCAGTCTGACCTATTCGATTCCGCCTGTGAAAGCCTGACATATGCGCGTGTTCGGGTTTGGTGATCTTAGCTGTTAACATGGCCCGCCCATAAAAAAGGGCGCGCCAAGTCGCGCGCCCAGTTTGGGAATGGGGTGGAAGCGGTGCGCCTAGGGCTGCCAGAACCAAAGGTTGCTTTGCTGGCGGGCCTCGCGCGGGGTCACGCCGATGTCGCGCAACAAGTGATCCTCTAATTGCATCAGCGCACGGCGGGAATGTCGCCGGATGCGCCATTTGGTCACCATGACCGCCGCGCGCACCGCCAGATCCGCCATCAAAGGCAGCGGCTGATGCGCCCCCAGAAAGGCGATAGAGGGAGAGGTGTGTTGCGTCGTCTGTGTCATGGGAGTCTCCAATATTGTATTGACACAATATAGCGATATTGCTATGAGAAAGTGATACAATTGAACAATCTTTGAATCTACAGGAATATTGTGTTGAGTACAATGTTGCATCTGACCCTGAATCCTGACGATGGTCCCAAATACAAAGGCGTCGCATCCGCTATTGCGCGCCAGATCAAGGATGGATCGCTTGGCACCGGGGTTCGCTTGCCCCCGGTCCGAGAGCTTGCCTGGGCGCTTCAGATCACGCCCGGCACAGTGGCGCGCGCCTATCGGGACCTGACCGAGATGGGCCTTGTGCAGGCCGAGGTGGGACGGGGGACTTTCGTGGCCGCGCCTGCCAGTGAGATCGAGGCGGATGTCTGGTCGCAGCCGCCCGTCACCACACCGCCGGTGTCCCCGTTTCTTGAGCCGCCGGACAGTTACGAAGTCACCCTGTTTTCGCCGCGCGTCCCCGATCTGGGGCAATTGGTGATGATCCAGAACCACCTGCGTCAGGTGGCCGGTCTGGGCGGGGCGCAACTGCTGAATTATCCGGTTCGCGCAGCGTATGAGCCAGTGCGGCAGGTGGTTGTAGACTGGTTGTCAGACGTGCCGCTGGGCGTGGTCACCCAAGAGGACATCGTGCTGGCCCATGGCGGTCAAAGCGCGATCTGCCTGTGTTTGCAGACTATTTTGCAGGGGCCAAGCCCGGTGATCCTTGTCGAGGATCTGTCCTATGCGGGCTTTCGGCGTGCGGCGGAAATCTTGCGCGCCGGCGTGGTCGGGGTGGCGATGGATGGTCAGGGGATTGTGCCCGAGGCGTTAGAGGCCGCCATTCGCAGCTCTGGCGCGCAGGTGCTTTGTACCTCACCCGAAGTGCATAATCCAACGACGCTACACACCCCGCTGGAGCGGCGGGTCGAGATCGCCCGTATCTGCGAACGCTACAATGTGCAGATCCTCGAAGACGACTGTTACCGCATTGCCGACGCTAAAACCGCCAGCTACCGGCGCCTGTTGCCCGATCAAAGCTGGCATGTCGCCTCTCTGTCGAAATCCCTGACGCCCGGTTTGCGTGTGGGGTTTGCGGTGGCGGCGCGGGGGCGGTCTGCGGACCTGCGCCGGATGGCGGAATATGGCTTTTACGGGCTGTCGCAACCCTTGGCGGAACTGACCCGCCTGCTGCTGAGCGATCCGCAGATCAAGCCTCTGACGGCACAGATCCGGGCGCGGTTTTCCGACTATGTGCGTCTGGCCGTTAATGTGCTGGGGGCGCATGACCTGCAATGGGATGCCGAGGTGCCCTTTGTCTGGTTGCGCCTGCCTGCCGGATGGCGCGCAGCGGCGTTTTGCCGGGCGGCGGAAAAGGTTGGTGTGCAGATCAGATCCGCCGATGAATTCGCCCTGCGCGACGGGCGCGCGCCCCATGCGGTGCGAATCTCTATGAACGCCCATGTCTCGTTGTCGTCCTTCGAGGCCGCCATGCAGCGGCTCTTGCTGCTTTTGAACAACCCGCCAGAGCAGGTGAGCGGGTGAATTTATGGGGTATTATAATACCTTAAATTTAATACATTGATTTTAAACACTTAATTCGAAAAAGCGCATCTTGACTGTGCGTGTGGAACCGTTAGAACCCGGTCATCCGAATTCACTCTGATGCAAGAGAACAATATGAAAACCTTTACCGCTACTCCGGCGGATATCGACAAAAAATGGATCCTGATCGACGCCGAAGGCGTTGTTCTGGGCCGTCTTGCCTCGATCATCGCCATGCGCCTGCGCGGCAAGCACAAGCCATCCTTTACGCCCCATATGGATATGGGCGACAATGTCATCGTGATCAACGCTGACAAGATTCAGATGACCGGCAAAAAACGGTCTGACAAGATCTACTGGCGCCATACGGGCTATCCCGGCGGGATCAAGTCGCGCACAGCCGGCGAGATCCTTGAGGGCGCCTATCCAGAGCGCGTCGTGACCCTCGCGGTCAAGCGGATGCTGCCCGGCAACAAGCTGAGCCGTAACGTCATGACCAACCTGCGCGTTTACGCAGGCGCCGAGCACCCACATGAGGCGCAAGCCCCCGAAGTGCTTGACGTCAAAGCGATGAACAAGAAAAACACGAGGACCGCATAATGACCGATCAAGTCAACTCGCTCGAAGAGCTGGGCGCGGTCGCGACGGGCGTTCCTGCCGCTGGTGCCGTTTCGCTTCAGATGGATGCCGCCCCGCGCGAGCCCGTCCGTGACAGCCTTGGCCGCTCTTACGCCACAGGCAAGCGCAAAGATGCGGTCGCCCGCGTCTGGATCAAGCCGGGTTCCGGCAAGGTCACCGTCAACGGCAAAACCATGCCTGAATACTTCGCCCGTCCGGTTCTGCAGATGATCCTGCGTCAGCCCTTCACGGTTGCCGGTGTCGAAGGTCAGTTCGACGTGACGGCAACGGTCAAGGGTGGCGGTCTGTCTGGTCAGGCTGGTGCGGTCAAGCACGGCATTTCCAAGGCGCTGCAGCTTTATGATCCCTCGCTGCGCGGTGCGTTGAAAGCCGCTGGCTTCTTGACCCGTGACAGTCGGGTTGTTGAGCGTAAGAAATACGGTAAGGCCAAGGCGCGCAAGAGCTTCCAGTTCTCCAAGCGCTAA
>CALGTJ010000246.1 GCA_937901435.1 uncultured Rhodobacter sp.
GATAGTTATCACCCTCTTGCTCTAAGAGCGTACCGCCATACTGATGCAGGTTGATCCAAAACTTCTCGGCGATGCCGCCACCTCCTCCTGACAGGCGCAGAGACCAACCCGAAACGGTTGGGTTGCCGTCCGCATCCCGTTGCGTCAGCTTTGCCGCGTATTCATCATACTCGTCCATCGTTTTTGGCGGGCCTTCCAGTCCGGCTGCCGCAAGCATGTCGGTGTTGTAAAACAATGCACCCTGGCCTCGGAAAACTGGCACGCCATACACCGACCCGTTGACTGTAGCGGTCTCCTGAAAAAACGTTTCAAAATTTGAGCTATCGTTAACAAAACCACTTACACCTTCAGGTGCCGGTTGGATAAGATCATTCACAATATAACGGTTTGCCGTAGATCCAATCAGTTCTAGAACTGTCGCTTCATCAAGGCCAGATGATAAGCCCAAAGCGACGCGTTTTTCATGATCGCGCAGGCCGATGGGTTCGACGATCACGTTTAAATCAGGATACTTGCCGCTCAGACTTTCGGCCACGCGCTCATAATACCCTGCTAGTTCCGGGAAACCGCCCCAAATGACAACGTCCTGTGCGTTGGCTGTTACTGTCCCTGCCAGCAACAACCCCACCGCCGTCTTGAGGGCCCTACTTTTGATGGATTTAGTCATGACTTACCTCCTTGAGTTACACGTATTTTAGTTGGTTGAGTTTGTGCGGCTAAAACTCGGGCCATTTTGGCCGATTTGCATCCGGCCTGGGCCAAATGCTCCGCTGTTCTGGGCGCAACAGTAGCGCCCAATCCATAAAAACGATGTGCTTCGTCGATCTCATAACCACCGCGCGAATAGTCGCTTTCCGGTGGGACGTAGCCTAGGTTGTCATCGGCATAAGCCAGAATGAATAAGGGATCTTCGGGGGCGAGACTCTTGCGGATCTCCAACGCGGTTTCGGCAAAGATTTCGCCCGGCAAGGCAACGATCACTGCATCCCCCCATTTGAGCGTGGTAACGCGTGCCCTGCGAGGACCTATGTCGCGCCCCATACGAGTCTCGGCCCAACAGGCCCAGATCGCCTCAATCGAGGTAGGGACCTTCGCAGCTGCGCGCCATGTCTTAGCCAATATTTCAGGCGCGCCATGTTCACGCTGTTCGAAACATATATTTTCAAACGCCTCACCATGCACTATATTGCCTGACACATTTGTAAGCCGTGCTTCGAGAGCTGACTTTGCAATGCCGACCCCAATCTGTTTTGCCTTAATGAAACTTCGCTCAGGCGTCGCCAGAGGGGTAAGCGAGGCGGCAGCTGAATGGCCGGTATTCACATCGCCGGCGCATCCGGTTGCAAATATCGCAATTGCTCCAGGAAGTGCATTCTCAAGTTCTTCACGCACGAAATGTGGATAGTCGCTTGTCCAGCTCAGATTGTCAGCACCAAGGACGACAGGATGACAGGCGTAGGAGACCAGTATGGCAATCGTCGAACCTTGCGCACTTTCGAACCTCAACACAGGAATGCCCACATCCACCGGTCCTCCTGATCGGCGGCGGTTACTGGCAAACCCCGGCTCCACACCCACACCACCCAACAGGCGGGCGGGTTTTTGGTTGGTGATGGCCCGGTCTACCGCTTGTACCACCGCATCCTCGATCTGGAGTATGAAAGCTGGATCAGCCTCCGCAGACAATCGTCCGGGCATCGATACTGGTCCGCCGTGAGTATGCGTCGCTGCGATAGTTATGGCCTCATCCGGCAAAGTAATGCGCGCCCTAGCACGAGCGGAAAAATCTGCGTCGATCCCGATGACGTCAATTGTGACAACCGCGGTGTCATCCACGACTAGAGCCCGCACCGTCAAGGCATCATGGGCGCCCACAGCCACACCGGTGCGTGCTGCATAGCCAGCCATTGCCTGGCCATCAGGCGGAGTGATGTCTATGGTTGCTGCGCCGACCTTGATCATCGTATTACGCTTTCGCCACCAAAAATGATGTCGCGAGGCCGGGCGGTGCCCGTATCATAATCCACGTCAAAAAGGATGAAATCAGCCCGGTTTCCGGGTTTCAAATCGGACGAACGGTTTAGGAAACGGGCTGGGTTTCGAGTTGCCATGGTAATCCCGTCAGAAAATGGCAGACCAGTGAAACTACTGAAATCGCCTACAACATCCAAAAGACTGACGCCGCTTCCCGCCAAAAATTGTGTTCCAGAAATCGAAACGCGCTGGTCGCCTGAAACTTTGATGTCGCCGCCAATGGACGAGGTATATCGTCCGGGTTCCATACCTGCGAATTTAACAGAGTCAGAGACTAGAACCACGCGCTCGATTCCCTTGGCTCGGATCATCACTTGCGCGGTTGACTTTGGCAGATGATGCCCATCCAAGATTAAACTTGCGCTCAATCGATCCTCCGCCAGCTGGGCCCAAACAGCGTTGGGGTGGCGCGGCAAAGTGCCCGCTAGGCCATTGCCTAGGTGGGTCGACAGCTGGGCACCCGCATCTGCAGCTTTATGAATATCTTCCTCGCTCGCATCGGAGTGCCCAAGTGCGACAATCACGCCCCGCGTTGCAATCTCACGCAGATAGTCAATGGCGCCGTGGAGCTCGGGCGCAATGGTGATCATCGCAACTAAACCGCCCGCCGCTTCTTGCCAGCGCTCGAATTCCTCAATTGACGGCGAGCGAATGTGTTTTTTTGGATGCGCGCCGCGTGGTCCATCTTTTGACGAGATAGAGGGACCTTCTATATGAACGCCCGCAATCATCTGGCGCGAATAGGGAAATGTTTTTACAGCCTCCTGAATGGCGTATAAACGCAGACAAATATCAGTTTCGGCGGCAGTGATAAGGGTTGGAAGATAAGCAGCAACACCCACCCGGCAAAGTGCTTCGCTCAAAGCTTCGACTTTGCCAGCTGTCAGCTCACCATCATTGAGGTCATGACCATCGTAGCCGTTCACCTGCAGATCAATCAGACCCGGTGACAGTACGGGCAAACCTTCGGCGACGCAGGGTTCATCGGATAGGATCATTCCCGCGCCAACATTAATGGTCCGGCCCGCGCCAGTAAAAGGATCGACTCCTGAATATGCTTTTGTCCCTCTCATAGGGACCGGACTCTTCCGCGAAATTGGTCTATAAACCGCCCATTTGCCTCATCGCCGCCCGGCGCGTTTCCGCTGCGCCAGATCGGAGGCTCCACTCCCATATCGCGCAACTTAACGATGGTCCGAATGACCAGGGTATTCAGTGCTGTCGCGTTGGTAAACGTCGAAATAGCAGAAGTGTATTCGGATACACCTGGGATTGACAAAACCGCGTCTCCAATCGGCACCTTAGTGTCGATCGCCACGTCCACCAGATCGTGTAGATTTTGCTTGGTCGGATGGCGGGCTGGATGGTCCGGATGCGTATTCCGAGCATGGTCCCGTGAACTAATCCCAATCAAGGTCACACCTTTTTCTCGTGCGGTCAGAGCCGCGTCAATCAAGGCCGAATTAATCCCATAGGCATTTACAAGTATCAGTAAATCACCTTCTTTAAGACAATTATTTTCAATAACAATCCTTCCATATCCAGGAGTCCTCTCTATCGCCATCGACCGGAGTGCGCCGTTCGATAGTAGTGTACCCTCGTCCAGGATGGCGTTCATGTGCATCAGGCCACCCGCACGAAAAAATAGTTCTTGAGTGGCTAGATTAGAATGGCCGCCGGGGCCAAAAACATGCACTAAGCGATCCTCAGAGATTTGCTTTGCCATTAAGCGCGCAGCCGTATCCAAATTGCCGCGCTCTTCCTTTTGAATGCGGCGAATATGATCTATGACGGTATCAAGATAGGCGTCGCAAAACTCGTCGGCATGGGTTACCTCCTCAACCATTTGGATATGCCTCCAGATCGAGAAATAGAGTG
The DNA here is from genome assembly GCA_937901435.1 of uncultured Rhodobacter sp. The sequence continues at coordinate 3,913 of CALGTJ010000246.1, forward strand.
CAATTCTTATGGGTTCGTAGGATGCTCGCAGGGCAATCGGTCGAAAGTGGGCCTGTGACTGTGGCCTTTACAGCTGCCCGCTTGTGGGTTCCAGGCACGGAACAGAAAAGCCTATCGGCGTCAAGAAGCTGTGGGATTGTCAGAGTGATCGCCCTTACTGGAACCGCGCTGATCGATGTAAAGCAACCGTCGTCAACCTGCTGTTGCCGGCAGGCATCATCCAGCTCAACCACTTTTACCGAAAAGGGGTCGTCAAAATCAGCAACCGGCGGATCGTTGAAGGCGATATGCCCATTCACGCCGATACCGAGACACATAATATCGATTGGCGCTTCGACGAGCTTTTCTGCATAGTTTTGGCAAATTTCTTCTGGTAAACCAAGGGTGGGAATTCGATGAACCTCAGCCAGTGGAACTTTTGAGAACAGGTGGCCTTCCAACCAGTTTGCAAAACGCTGTGGTGCCTCGGGGGGCAGGTCAAGGTAATCGTCCATGTGAAAGGCGACGACTTGGTCCCAGGGCAGATTAGGTATCGTGGTAAGAGCGTTCAGTACCTCTGATTGACTGGGCGCCGCGGCAAAAACCATCCTAAATGAGGATTTCATAGCTGCGGCTCGACGCATCGCTGCTGCAATGGCGTTTGCAGCAGCGATTGCCATTGCAGCCCGATTTTGAAAAACTAAGGCCTCGGCCTGCCCAAACGTTATCTGTCGGACCACATTTTCCG
>CALGTJ010000247.1 GCA_937901435.1 uncultured Rhodobacter sp.
AGAGGTGCGCGGCTGGATCGGCTTTCACACCGGCGCGCCGATTGTGGCCGCCAAACAGGCGATGTTTGCGGTGGGTCTGTGGGACAGCCTGCCGCTGGACGCCTTTTCGCTGGGCACGCCGCAATATCCCGACCGCTCGGCCACGCTGATTGTCGAGGTTCCAGCTCTGGAAAATACAGGTGCGTCCTTGCGCGGTCCGGGGATCGAGCATAGCGCCCGGTTGTCCCTGCCCGAAACGCAGGCGTTTCAGGGCAATGCCCTGCATTTCCCCTTGGGTCTGGATTTCTTTTTCACCTGTGGCGACCGCTTGGCCGGCCTGCCCCGTACAACGAAGGTGACATAATGTATGTTGCGGTAAAGGGCGGCGAGCAGGCGATTGACAATGCCCATGCCTGGCTCGCCGAAGAGCGGCGCGGGGATACCTCTGTTGCGGAATTGTCTGTTGCGCAGATCCGGGAGCAACTGACGCTTGCGGTTAATCGGGTGATGGCAGAGGGGTCTTTGTACGATCCCGATCTGGCCGCTCTGGCGATCAAGCAATCGCGCGGCGATCTGATCGAGGCGATCTTTCTGATCCGCGCCTATCGCACGACCCTGCCCCGATTTGGTGGCTCTGTGCCGATCGAGACAGAGGATATGTCTTGCGACCGCCGCGTCTCGGCCACGTTCAAGGACGCACCCGGCGGGCAGGTTCTGGGGCCCACGTTTGACTATACCCACCGTCTGCTGGACTTCAAACTGGCGGCTGACGGCGAAGTGCCTGAGGCGGCAGAGAGCGCGCCGACGGGCGCAGCGACACCGCATATCATGTCGTTTCTGAACAAAGAGGATTTGTTGCAGGCCGAAAAGCCGGGTGAGGATGTGCCGGACGATCTAACCCGTACGCCGCTGGAATTGCCCGCCAGTCGTGCGCTGCGCTTGCAGTCGCTGACGCGGGGGGACGAGGGATTTATTCTGGGAATGGCCTATTCGACCCAGCGCGGCTACGCCAATTCTCATGCCTTTGTGGCAGAGTTGCGCATCGGGCAGGTGGCGGTTGAGATGGAGATCCCGGAATTGGGCTTTGCCATCGAAATTGCCGAGGTTGCGGTGACCGAATGTGAGACAGTGAACAAGTTTGACGGCTCGAAAACCACGCCGCCGCAGTTCACGCGCGGCTATGGGTTGGTGTTTGGGATGAATGAGCGCAAGGCGATTTCCATGGCGCTGGTGGACCGCGCGTTGCGGTGGAAAGAGCTGGGGCAGGATAATCTGGGTGTGCCTGCACAGGACGAAGAGTTTGTTCTTTATCATAGTGATAACATTCAGGCGACCGGGTTTCTGGAGCATATCAAGCTGCCACATTACGTGGATTTTCAGTCCGAGTTGGAATTGGTGCGCAAATTGCGGCGCGAGGTGGAAGCGGCGCGCTCCTCCGCCCTTGCGGGCGACGTCGCTGGGGAGGCTGCGGAATGAGCGAGTATAATTTTGCCTATCTGGATGAGCAGACCAAACGGATGATCCGGCGCGCGATCCTGAAAGGCTTGGCGGTGCCGGGGTATCAGGTGCCTTTCGCGTCGCGTGAGATACCGATGCCCTATGGCTGGGGCACGGGCGGCGTGCAGGTTTCAGCGGCGGTCTTGACGCCCAATGATACGTTCAAGGTCATTGATCAGGGCGCGGATGACACGACCAATGCGGTGTCGATCCGGCGGTTCTTTCAGAAGACGGCGGATGTGGCGGTGACCGAAGCCACGGCAGAGGCCAGCGTGATCCAGACCCGCCACCGTATCCCCGAAGAGGCCCTGCGCGCCGATCAGATCATTGTCTATCAGGTGCCGATCCCGGAACCGCTGCGCTTTCTGGAACCCAGAGAGACCGAGACGCGCAAGATGCATGCGTTGGAGGAATATGGGCTGATGCATGTGAAGCTATATGAGGACATCAGCAAACATGGCGATATTTCAACTTCTTACGCCTATCCGGTGAAGGTTGAGGGGCGCTATGTGATGGACCCCTCGCCGATTCCCAAGTTCGACAACCCCAAGTTGGAAATGGCCGCGATCCAATTGTTCGGCGCGGGACGAGAGCAGCGGATCTATGCGATCCCGCCTTATACGCAGGTCGTCAGTCTGGACTTTGACGACTACCCGTTTCGCGCCAGCAAGGCCGATCACGCCTGTGATCTGTGCGGGGCCGCGGACAGCTATCTGGACGAGTTGATTGTGGATGACGAGGGCGGGCGGATGTTCATGTGTTCGGACACGGATTACTGCCTGA
>CALGTJ010000248.1 GCA_937901435.1 uncultured Rhodobacter sp.
GCATGGGCCGCACCAGATACACAGAGTTCAGGACACTCCCAAGAAGGGCGGGCTGAAAACGGCCTGCCGCGCCGCGTGTTTGCGCAGACTGGTTAACGTCGATCCAAACGCTTCGCCGCGAAAACAGCACGGCGCTGCCCAAATCCCGCCGCATTTGATTCATACTCAGGGAAAAGAAATCTGAACCCGGAGGATCGCAACATGCAAACTTTGAAACAAGGTGTAGATAGCCTGTCCCTGATTGCGCATCTGACGCTGGATCGATTCCTGTTTGTGGGCGCATTGGGCGGGGCTTTGTTCATCGCGAGCTATCTGATCGGCCTCTAAGTCCTTCATAAATCTAAACGATTGAATGAACCTGCGCCTGCGCAGGTTTTTCTGTTTTAAGGCGCGCGCCCCTGCCAGACGGCTGTATCGCCAAGCCTGATTGACTATACGACCTTGGTTTGTGGATAGTTTTTCACTAAATGTGGTGTGCCAATGGCTTGGCTCGGCTAACGATTGATCCGCTAAGGCTTTTGACAACTGTTTCCAATGCCGTTACTCAAGAAAAAAAGCCTATAATGAGATGGTGGTAAAGATGGGACGTGCGACGATGGGTGAACGTGCTGAAGTGCGTCGAAGCAACGCAAGATCGATCCTGAACTGGGTCTCTGTATTTGCTGTCTTTACAATGACTTACTTTGCGTTTTCCGGTCCGGCCACGGCGCAAACCTATCGGTTTACCTCGGTGGAAATTGACGGTGCGACCCGGATCGAGGATGCAACGATTCTAAGTTACGCGGGAATCGCGCAGGGCGAGACGGTCTCTGCCGGGCAGTTGAATGCGGCGTACCAGCGGATTTTGGGATCAGGTCTGTTCGAAACTGTTGCCATAGAGCCATCGGGCAATCGTTTGATCATCAAGGTTACCGAATACCCAACGGTGAACAGGATCAACGTCGAAGGCAACAGAAAGCTGAAAGACGAGGCGCTGTTGTCGGTGATTCAGTCTCAGGTCAGCCGGGTCTATTCGCCCGCACTGGCAGAACAAGACGCCGCCCGCATCACGCAGGCCTACGAGCAATCCGGTCGGCTTGCGGCCAGTGTCGATCCGGTGATCGTGCGTCGGTCCAACAACCGGGTCGATCTGATCTTTGAGGTCAAAGAGGGTAAGGTCACCGAGGTCGAGCGCATCAGCTTTGTCGGGAACCGCAACTATTCGGATCGTCGCCTGCGTCGGGTTCTTGAATCCAAGCAGGCCGGTCTGTTCCGTCAGATCATCCAGCGCGATACATTCGTTGCGGACCGGGTCGAGTTCGACAAGCAGGTCCTGCGCGACTTTTACCTGTCGCGCGGCTATGTGGATTTTCAGATCCTGTCCGCCGTGCCGGAATTCTCGCGAGAGCGCGACGCCTTCTTTGTGACGTTCAATGTGCGGGAGGGGCAAAAATTTACCTTTGGGACACTCTCCGCCTCGTCTGATCTGGGCGACGTCGATGCAGATGAATTCGCCGCACAGATCCGTGTCAAACCGGGTCAGACCTACTCGCCCACCGGGGTCGATCAGACGATCCGGCGGCTAGAGCGGCTTGCGGTTGAAAAGGACATGGACTTTATCCGGGTCGAGCCGCGCGTGACGCGCAATGATCGCTCGCTGACGCTGGATATTGATTTTGCGATTGTGCGCGGGCCACGGGTTTTCGTCGAGCGGATCGATATCGAGGGCAACTCGACCACGCTGGACCGGGTTGTGCGCCGCCAGTTCGAGGCCGTTGAGGGCGACCCGTTTAACCCACGCGCCATTCGTGACAGCGCAGAGCGGATCCGCGCGCTTGGTTTCTTTTCCAAGGCTGATGTGGAAGCACGCGAAGGGTCCAGTTCTGATCGGGTCATCATCGGCGTGGATGTCGAAGAGCAGCCCACAGGCAGCCTTGGCTTTGGGGCGAGCTACAGCGCAGACAGTGGCGTGGGCGCAAACATCACCTTTGTAGAGCGCAACTTTCTGGGTCGTGGCCAGTTGGTCAGTCTGAATTTTGGAACGACGGCGGACAGTGGCACCTATAGTTTTGCCTTCCGGGAACCGGCGTTTCTCGGTCGTGATCTGGCGCTGGGATTCAGTGGCAGCTATGCCGAAAACAACTCTGCCAGCAACACCCTGTACAGCACCCGGCTTGGGTCCTTCAGTGCATCGCTGCAGTTCCCGGTCAGTGAATACGGCACCTTCGGATTGAACTATAAGCTGGCGGCGACGGATATTTTTTCTGTACCCGGTGCATCCTCTGCGGTGCTTGCGGCAGAAGAAGCGCGTGGAATGGAAATTGCAAGCTCGTTGGGCTACACATATTCCTACCGCACGATCAACGGTGGCCTGAACCCGGATGCAGGCATTCTGTTCCGCTGGGGGCAGGATTTCGCCGGGGTTGCGGGCGACCAGAAATTCGTCAAGACAGAGGCGTTTCTGGTGGCAGAGCGCAAGCTGTTCAACGACGAAGTGAACGTTCGGGCAATCTTTGAAGGTGGCGCGCTGACCAGCCTTGACGGCAACGTCAGCCGGGTCACTGACCGTTATAACCTGAACAGCAAGATGCGCGGTTTTGAGGCTAGCGGTGTCGGTCCACGTGATCTTGGGGCTGCTAATCGGGATGCTTTGGGCGGCAATTATTTCGCCGTGGCAAAGTTTGAGGCCCACTTTCCCCTTGGTCTGCCCGAAGAATACGGCATCCGCGGTGGTGTGTTCTTTGATGTGGGCTCTGTCTGGGGGCTGGACAACAATCTGGGCGGCGCGATCGATGACAGCCTGAACATTCGTTCGTCCGCCGGGGTGTCGCTGTTGTGGGATACGCCGATTGGCCCGCTGCGCTTCAACTTCTCGAGGGCATTGGTCAAGGAATCCTATGATATCCAGCGGGACTTTGACGTGACCATTTCGACGAAGTTCTAAGCATGATAAATCTGAGGCCACTGGCCTTGTTGGTGGGGGCGCTGGTGATGGCGGCCCCATTTTGCCTTGCGCAGGATCAGGGCCAGCTGCAATCGCCTGTGGTGACACTGGACCAAGAGCGCCTGTTCAACGGGTCGCGCGTGGCGGAACGTGTTTCGGCGGAAATCGAACAGCGGATGCAGGAACTTGCCGCAGAGAACCGTCAGATCGAGGCGGATCTGAACGCGCAGGAACTGGACCTGACCAAACGCAGGCCGACCCTGCCCACCGCAGAGTTTCGCGCATTGGCTGATGCCTTTGATGAAAAGGTGCAGGCCATCCGCATCCAACAGGACGAAAAAGAGCGCGCCCTTTTGCGGATGCAGGAACAAGAGCGGCAGAATTTCCTGCGCCGCATCACGCCGGTTCTGGCAGAGATCGTCAGAGAGCGGCGCGCGGTTGTGGTTCTGGACCGGCGGACGGTGTTTTTGTCGGCCGATAACGTGGATATCACGGATGAGGCGATCGCGCGGATAAACGAGGCGCTTGATGCCGAGGCCAATTCAGAGCCAGACACTTCAGAGCCAGCCCCCACCGATCCGGCGCTTGATCCCGGCTCTGAACCCGCCGAGGGCGCGATTCAACCGACCGAGGCCCCCGCCCAACCCTAGGGGCGCAATCGCGGTTGTGTCGCCGCGTTCCCCTTGCTACCAGCCCCGCAGTCTTGCTACGACATCGACCACGCGCTGCCAAAAGGATCCGCCCCATGACCGAGGCTCTCAAAACCGCCGATATCACGCTGATCCAACGGATCATTCCACACCGCTATCCGTTTCTGCTGGTGGATCGTGTGATCGACATCGACGGCATAAAATCGGCCACGGGTCTCAAGAACGTCAGCTTTAACGAGCCGCATTTTCAAGGGCATTTTCCCGGCGCGCCCATTATGCCCGGTGTGACCATCATCGAGGCGATGGCCCAGACTGCCGCCGTCATGGTGGGCGTGGCACAGGATATGGCGGACAAAGAGTTTTTGATCTACTTCATGGCGATCGAGAAGGCCAAGTTCCGGCGCAAGGTCGTGCCGGGTGATGTGCTGCGCCTGCATGTGGAAACCAAGCGCAGCGGATCGAAGATCTGGAAATTCGCGGGCCGCGCCGAGGTCGAGGGCGAATTGGCCGCCGAGGCCGAATTCACCGCCATGATCGACATGCCCGCATAAGCGCCGCATATGACCATTGACCCCACAGCCATCATCCACCCCAGCGCCATCGTCGAAGACGGCGCGCGTATCGGGGCGGGGTGCACGGTCGGGCCGTTCTGCGTGATCGGCCCGGATGTTGTGTTGGCCAAAGGGGTAGAGGTCAAAAGCCATGTGGTTGTCACTGGCCACACCGAAGTGGGCGAAGACACGGTGATCTTTCCCTTTTCCAGCATTGGCGAAGTGCCGCAGGATCTGAAATTCAAGGGCGAAAAGACCAAGCTGGTGATCGGCAAGCGCAACCGCATCCGTGAAAGCGTGACGATGAACACCGGCACAGAGGGCGGCGGCGGTGTGACCCGGATTGGCGATGACGGGCTGTTCATGGCGGGCTGTCATGTGGCGCATGATTGCCGAGTAGGCGACCGGGTGATCATGGTGAACAACTCTGCGCTGGCGGGGCATTGCGTGCTGGGCGATGATGTCATTATCGGCGGGCTGTCGGGCATCCATCAGTGGGTGCGCATCGGGCGCGGGGCGATTATCGGTGCTGTGACCATGGTGACCAACGATGTGATCCCGCACGGGCTGGTGCAGGGGCCGCGCGGGGTGCTGGACGGGCTGAACCTTGTGGGGCTGAAACGCAAAGGCGTGGCACGGGGCGACATCACGGCTCTGCGCGCGGCGTATCAGATGCTGGCGCAGGGCGAGGGCACATTTCACGACCGCGCTCAACGGCTGAGCGATGACACCGAAAGCGACTATGTGCGCGAGGTGGCGGATTTCGTGTTGGGGGCGTCGGATCGTTCCTTTTTGACGCCGGGCTAAGCATGACACGACTGGCGATCCTCGCCGGACAGGGCGCGCTGCCGCAGATGATCGCGCTGTCGCATCCACAGGCGATTTTCGTGCATTTTGCCGGCGTCGCCTACGGCGATCTGCCAGAGGCGCAACGGCTAGAGGCCTCGTTCGAGAAATTCGGCCAGATGTTTGGCGATCTTCAGGCGGCGGGCGTCACAGAGGTGGTTTTCGCCGGAGGTCTGGCGCGTCCTGCCTTGAACCCGGCGCGGTTCGACGCCAAATCTACAGAGCTTGCCCCGCGTTTCATGGCCGCAATGGCGGGCGGGGACGACGGGCTGTTGCGGGCGGTGATTGCGGCCTTCGAAGAGGCGGGATTCAGGGTTCGTGGCGCACACGAACTGGTTCCCGGACTGACGGCAGAGGCCGGGCATCTTGCCGGGCCTGCGCCGTCGGACAGGGATTTGTCGGATGCGACCCGTGCGCGCGCCATCCTGACGGCGCTCGGGCCGCTGGATGTGGGGCAGGGCGCGGTGGTGGCCGATGGGCAGGTGCTAGGGGTTGAAACGGCGCAGGGCACGGATGCGATGCTTGGCTTTGTGGCGCAGACCCCGGACGCGTTGCGCCATAGCGCCAAGGGCGTTTTGGTGAAACTGCCCAAACCGGGTCAGGATCTGCGGGTGGATATGCCCGCCATCGGCCCCGCAACCGTGCAGCGCGCCGCAGAGGCGGGTCTGGCCGGGATTATCATTGCGGCGGGGCAGGTGCT
>CALGTJ010000249.1 GCA_937901435.1 uncultured Rhodobacter sp.
CATGTGTCATGACTACGGACCAAACGGCCGTGACATTGCGTGGGAAACAACCGTCGCCGACGAGAAGGCCCATAACGTCCATGTCGGTGGAGACGTGGGTCGTGAGGCGTTCGTCAAACTGCGCTCCGAGCGTGATGCAACGCTGGCAATGCCCAAGCTGATCATCCCATCATTGCAGGTCAATATGCGTGCTGGCGAAGTGCCTGAAGACGTAGATGGCAGACCTGTGTTGAAGGTGCCTGTTAACCAACTCTGAAACCGTTCCCTTAGGAAACCCAAGATGCAAATCACACAACTTGATGCCCAGACATATGTTGGACCACAAATTTCTATTGCCAACTTGAACGACCTGAAGAGGTTGAACGTCAAGACTGTCGTCGTGGCGCGCCCCGAGGGAGAGACCGCTGATCAGACTGCTATATCCGAAGTGCGCGACGCCGCGGATGCTTTGGGCATCACCGTTCACCAGATCCCTGTCGTTCCAGGGAATATTGCGGATGCAGATGTACGGGCATTTCGTGCTATCGCATCAGAGGCGACTCATCCAGTTTTTGCCTGCTGCCGTAGTGGTATGCGCGCGACCTCACTTTGGGCGTTAAGCGCCGCTGAGCAAGGGCAATCGCCTGACGAAATCTTACGCATGGCGAAAGCTGCGGGCTTTGATCTTACTCCTTTGCTGGCTCGGCTCTCAGTAAACGCGGCATAACTCAACGACAACAAGGTTAGGGCTAATGAACACGACGCAACTGGCTAAATATCTGCCGATCCTTGACTGGGGTCGCACGTATGACCGCAGCACGCTGACCAATGATCTGGTGGCTGCACTGATCGTAACAATCATGTTGATCCCACAGTCGCTGGCATACGCTTTGCTTGCTGGGTTGCCGCCAGAAATGGGGCTTTATGCGTCGATGTTGCCGATCATTCTTTATGCGATTTTTGGAACCAGCCGTGCCTTGGCAGTGGGACCCGTTGCTGTCGTGTCGCTTCTAACGGTGGCGGCGGTCAGTAAAATCGCTGTGCCTGGGACATCTGAATATATTGCGGCGGCCATCACTTTAGCATTCCTTTCAGGTCTGATTTTACTTGCCCTCGGAGTGTTTCGCTTAGGCTTTTTGGCAAACTTTTTATCCCATCCCGTAATCGCGGGTTTTATAACGGCAACGGGTATCATCATCGCCGCGAGCCAGCTGAAGAACATCCTTGGGATTGATGCCAATGGACATACGTTACCTGATCTTATCAGATCGCTTGCGCATAACCTTTCACAGGTGAATTGGGTCACCGCAGTGATTGGTGTGCTGGCGACGGGTTTCCTCTTTTGGGTGCGCAAGGGATTGCTCCCCTTGCTTGTCGGTCTTGGGCTTGCCCCGCGCATTGCAAGTATCGTTGCAAAAGCCGGGCCTGTCGCCGCGATTGTGGTCACAACTTTGATCGTTTGGTTTTTCGGCCTTGCAGAGAGGGGTGTGCAGGTTGTGGGCGATGTACCCAAGGGCTTGCCGCCTCTTACCATGCCATCCTTTTCGATAGACATATGGTCCAATCTGATAGGCGCGGCGGTCTTGATCTCGGTTATCGGATTTGTTGAATCCGTTTCCGTTGCGCAAACGCTTGCAGCAAAAAAACGCCAACTTATCGATCCAGATCAAGAATTGATTGGATTGGGTGCCGCTAATTTGGGCGCGTCATTTACAGGCGGATTTCCTGTGACGGGGGGATTTTCGCGGTCTGTCGTGAACTATGATGCGGGCGCTGACACTCCTGCGGCGGGCGCATATACTGCGATCGGTCTTGCAGGCGCGTCGCTGTTTCTGACGCCCCTCATATTTCACCTCCCCAAAGCAACGCTTGCAGCAACGATCATTGTGGCTGTCCTGTCACTGGTTGATTTCTCGATCCTAAAAAAGACCTGGCGCCATTCAAAAGCAGATTTTGCAGCCGTCGCAGCAACGATGAGCATTACACTTTTGATGGGTGTTGAATTGGGCGTCACAGCAGGGGTCGCGGTTTCAATCCTTATTCATCTTTATAAAACATCACGTCCCCACATGGCCATTGTAGGTCAAGTGCCGAATACCGAGCACTACCGCAACGTTCTGCGTCATCATGTTATTACGGACCCAAAAATTCTAACCATACGCATCGATGAAAGCCTTTATTTTGCAAACACACGCTTCTTGGAAGATCGCATCTATTACGAAGTTGCCAAACAGCCGGAAGTACAACATGTCGTGCTGATGTGCTCTGCAGTGAACACGATTGACGTATCAGCACTGGAATCGCTTGAAGCAATCAATGAGCGCTTGAAGGCTGGCGGCGTCACGTTCCACTTTTCCGAAGTGAAGGGGCCAGTTATGGATCAGCTGAGCGCGACCGGATTTCTGGACGTATTGAGTGGCGAAGTCTTCCTAAGCCAACACTACGCTCAAACTACTTTACGGGTTGGATCAGGTCTTTGATCGCCGCGCGTTCCTTTGCATTTCTTACAAATAAACTATGCAAAGTAGCTCTTGGAGCGCGCATAGGGAACGGCAGCTTTGTCCGCAAAACAGCCATCCATGCACAGTTCAGCCAACGGCCGCAATCCATTCGTCATTCGGATATACTTACGACAACAAGATATATAGATAAAAACTC
>CALGTJ010000250.1 GCA_937901435.1 uncultured Rhodobacter sp.
CAATCCAAACAGATGAAACGCGCCAGGCTCACCTCAGGTCCATGGACCGCCCCCCCTATCATAGGGCCCCGCGTCTCGGACCACGGGCCTTTAGTGTTAGCGTTGTAAATTCATTCGACGTTGGTTTTGTTTGCCAGCACCAACTGAGGAAGCAGACATTGCTTAGGCTAAGCATCAACGACTGTTATGCGGACAAACCCGACCTTGACAAATTGACCTTAAAAGTCTGCTTTTGGAAAGGTCGTTTCTGTTCAACTCCTCCTACGCAGCGCGAACCAGTTTTCTGCAACACCTTGGCGAAACCCCGTCACTTGCGAATAAGTGCCGAAGCTTATGTGCCTAATCGCCGAAAGCGGCGTTTGATCCGTATACAGATCAACCTTGCACTCGATGCAGTCACCGCTCTTGACCGGTCCTGGAGGCGCAGCATCGAGTACCGGTAAGGGCTTGTTCCGGCAGCCCTCTGCGATGGCCGAGTCAAAGAGATTGATGATGTCCGGTTACCCGTTCCAACCGGCGAAAAGTGTCAGTCCGAACAAGGCCGCATCAAGAAATTCCTGTGCTAGATGAGCAGCTGGAAAGTCGGTTGGTCCTGATTTCCTGCTGCGCGACGAGGGATCGTCAGCGAAAAGACCATCCGCAAAAATGCGGCAACAACTTCAAGTCCCGGTTTCGGACGGGTGCTCTCCATCGCAGCCAACGCAGTATTACCTGCCTCCATCAGTTTTGATTCACTCAAAATGACCCTCTTTGCGAAGGGCGAGGTGTCAGCCTGCTCCCCGAGCCTCTGTCTGACATTTGATGGCTTGCCTTGGAGCATACGGTAATTGGCCTCCCACCGAGCGCGGCTCAAGCCAGACGCTGGCATTCTATCAAACTTCGCTTATCGATTGCGGATTTGCGAAAAGGTGACCCTTTTTCCAACGCGTTAACACAGCGCTCGTCAGGGCGGGCATGGATGTCTCCGGCTCTTTGGTTCTTAGGAAAGTCATAAAAAGCAATTTGCATATTATATATAATATTGACATTATAACTCTCCCGGGTAAGCTGTTTTGGACGAGACTGTGCCGGAAGACTCGGCAGCACAAGCTTCATGGGAGAAAAACATGATAAAATTCAATAAGTTAATGGCATTCGCTCTGTCGGCATCCATTCTGGCTGCAGGGAGTGTATTCGCTGAGCAAAGGCTCAGCATGGCGACTTCTTGGGGCGGCGGTCCACCGCTGGAGTGGGCGCAAGGCTTTGCTGATCTGGTGGGTGAAATGACCGATGGCGAGGTGACGATCGAAGTCTTCACCGCGGGCACTTTGGGAAGCCCGTTAAAGGTCGGTGAAACAGTCAGAAACGGTGTCGCCGAAGCCGGTCACACCTTCATTGGCTACGAATACGGGGCGGACAAGACAACCGTTCTGTTCGGCGGGCGTCCCGGCGGGTTGACCGCAGATCAGATGCAGCATTGGCTCAGCCAGGGTGGTGGTGCAGAGATGTGGCGCGAGTACCGGATGGAAACCGCCGAACTCGTCGCATTCCCCTGTGCCTACATTCCGCGGGAAGGCGGGATGTTCTCAAGCAGACGCGTCCAAAGCGTCGGCGATTTCGACGGGCTCAAACTGAGAACCGCTGGCGCATGGTCTGAAATTGCCGCGGGTCTGGGTGTCGCGACCGTTGTGACGCCGGGTGCCGAGGTCTATCAGGCGCTCGAGCGCGGTGTCGTGGACGCCGTGGAATGGTCGGCGCTGTCACTCAACCAGTCTTCGGGCTTCCATAAAGTTGCGCCCTACATCGTTCTTCCCGGTTTTCACCAATCGACCGTCGTAATGGAATGCAGCTTCAATACCGAAGCCTGGGATCAGATCAGCGAACACAACCAGAACATGATCGAACATGCGGCCTATATTCAGGCGCACCGCGTGTATGAGCGGACGGGGAACGCGGATGCCGATGCCTACGCATTTTTCGAGGAGGCTGGTTCAGAATTTGTGACCGTCGATGACGAGGTTCTGGCGAAAGTTGCGGAACTGACCACTGAGTGGGAAGATGCGAATGCCGCAGAGCTTGGAGGCTGGTTCACCCGAGTTCTGGAAGACCAGCGCGCCTTCCAAGCCCGGTGGGTCAACGCGCATGAGTATCGCGATAGCAAGCCCACACAGTGACCAAGAGGGTTTTGGGACAGGGGTCTTGCCGATTTTCATCGGCACCCTTGATCTCTGCCTGTATCTGATATCTCAAGCCGGCCGTCCGGGATCCTGCATATATGCTCACCATCGTTCGCCTGATCAATCTTGTAACTTGCGGCACCGGCAAGGTGGTTGCCTGGCTCATCGTCCCGCTAGCCGGGTCCATGCTGTGGGAGGTCGTTTCCCGATATGTCTTCGCGCGGCCCACGATCTGGGCTTACGAAGCAGCCTATATGCAGATGGGGGCACTGTTCCTGCTGGGCATTGCCTATGTCAGCCAGACCGATGGCCACGTGCGAGTCGATCTGTTCTATCATCGGTTTTCGGCACGTAAGAAGGCGCTTGTGGATCTGATTGGCCTCTTGCTGATCGCACCACTTGTCATCTGGCTGTGTTTTGGCCTTTGGGACTACTTCGAGCGAGCCTTGAACAGCGGCGAGCGATCGGGTCAGAGCATCTGGAACCCGGTGGTTTGGCCTGCGCGGTTGACGTTCTGGCTGGGCTTCATGCTCTTTGCCGCTCAGATTGTCGCCGACATCCTGAATGCGCTCTGCACACTCATAACCGGCCATGTGGCCAAGCGGACCTCCTGATGGATATCGCACTTCTCATGTTTCCGGCCTTGCTGGTGTTGCTGCTGGTCGGGATACCGGTCGCCTATTCGCTCTTTGCCGTCTCGTTGGTGTTCGGGTTCATCCGCTTCGGCGACAAGGCGGTGTTTCAGTTCGTCTCCAAAGTTCAGGATGTAGGCGGAAACTACATCCTCGCCGCGGTCCCGCTTTTTGTGTTCATGGGGTGCATGCTTGAACGCGCTGGAATTGCAGAGAGACTGTTCGAGGCGCTCTATCTCTGGACCCGTCGCCTGCCTGGAGGCCTTGCCGTTGGGGCGGTTTTGCTGGGAGTAATCTTTGCTGCGGCCAGCGGGGTGGTGGGTGCCACGGAAACCGTCATCGGGCTTTTGGCGATCCCCATCATGATGAAGTACGGATACAACAAGTCGCTGATCGCGGGCACAATCTGCGCAGGCGGATCGCTTGGCACTGTGATCCCGCCGTCAGTATTGGTGGTCATTCTGGCACCGATCGCGGATGTGTCTGTGGGGGATCTTTTTGCCGGTCTGCTTTTCCCAGGTCTTCTGATGGCGATGCTTTTTGTTCTCTACATCGTAATCAGATGTGCGTTGAATCCGGCGCTTGCCCCTCGTGAAATGGCCGATAAAGGCCCGGAAGTGCCTTTGTTGACGATGATCCGGATGACTGTTTTTGCCGTGCTACCCCCGCTTTTTCTGATCTTCACAGTTCTTGGAACAATCCTGATGGGCCTTGCGACGACGACAGAAGCGGCAGCCTGTGGCGCTGTTGGCGCTACATTGCTGACCCTGATGAACAGGCGATTGAGCATTCAGGTGTTGGGCGATGCGGCGCAAAAGACCGTGCGGATCACGGTGATGATGCTGACCATCCTGCTTGCGGGCAGCATGTTTGCCGGTGTCTTCATCGCGTCGGGGGGCGTTGGCGATGTGCGGGCATTGTTGGACGCAGCAAACCTGACCCCGTGGCATACATTGCTATTGATCCTCTTTATCGCCTTCATCTCGGGCTTCGCGCTGGATCTGGTGTCGGTCGTCTTGGTGATGATCCCCATCTCGATGCCGATCATCACGTCACTGGACTTCGATCCGGTGTGGTTCTGCATCCTCTTTCTGGTGATGATTCAGACCAGCTATTTGACGCCGCCGATGGCGCCAGCGATTTTCTATCTGCGCGCCATTAGTCCACCGGAAATCACTTTGGCTGACATGTATCGTGGCGTCATTCCATTTATCGGGCTGCAGTTGTTGACGCTTGTGCTGATTTTGATCTTCCCGCAGATCGCGCTTTATCTGCCTTCGCAGATTACAGGCTTCCGATAGTCTGGGGCATCTTCGGCAGGTCGATCCAACCAGAATGGACGCGCTTCAAGACTTGAGCAAGACTTTCAGATTGACAGATTGATCAGCTATCTGTGCAGGTGGCGGAGATTTGCCCGTCTCGATCAGGCGTTTGGCGATTATATAGGTTTTGGGCTCATTGATTATATCCACGCTGAGCAGTCTTTCGCCTGCGTAGTACCAGTGCGATATTGCATCTGGGTTTACGCCAGGACGGGTCACAATCCGATCGTATCCCGGGCTGAGGCCGACCATCTGCAGCTTCAAGTCGAACTGATCGGACCAGAACCAGGCCGTCGGTGCATAAGGTCGCGACTGGCCCATGATGTTTGCGGCAACGACCTCTCCCATCTCGATGGCGTTGCCGACGCTTTCCAGCCGAGTGATCTGATCGGCCATCGGGAAGGCTGCGCAATCCCCGGCGGCCCAAATGCCCGGCTGGGATGTCTGGCAGGTTGGATCGACAAGGATGCCGTTCTCTGTCGCCAGCCCCGCTGATTTGGCGAGCGTGACGTTCGGATCAATCCCTATTCCGACGATCACGCAATCCGCAGCCACATGCGCGCCATCTGACAATATTGCACCCTTCACTTGGTCAGTTCCAACGAACGCTGACAGACCTACACCTTCACGGATGTCGACACCCTTACGCTTGTGCGCGGCGCGGATGGCATCGGCTGTTGGCGGTCCGGCGACGCGCCCCAGAATTCGGGGACCCGCTTCGATGAGGGTCACGCGAAGCCCGCGTTCAGCCGCGGCGGCCGCAACCTCTAGCCCGATGTATCCACCGCCGACGATCAAAGCGTGTTGCGCCGTTCCGAAAGCTTGCGAAATGCGTTGTGCATCGGCGAGGGTGCGCAGGCCGTGGACGCCGTGCAAACCGCGGATTATGGCATTGGGCAATGCGCGTGGCGTGGCGCCAGTTGCCAATACCAGTGCGTCAAAGGCGAAGGCTTCACCTCGTAGCTGCAACGTTCGCGCCGTCGTATCGATGCCCAAAACAGGCTCGCTTGGACGAAGAGCGATCTGGTTTTCCTCAAAGAACTCTGATGGGCGCAGGGTAGCACCGGACGCATCCACAGAGGCCTTCAAGGATCCCTTGGAGAGCGGCGGTCGATCGTACGGCAGGGCACCTTCATCGCCAAAAAGCGTGATAGCCCCTGTATAGTCCAGTTCACGTAATCTGCGCGCGACGGAAAAGCCCGCGAGACCAGCGCCGACAATCGCGACATGTCTCATGTCGAGGGCTGTCCAAGAGCTGGAAATCGGGGCATCGGGCGCATCTGCGAACCCAACATCGCTCAGGCTGGGACGTCGATATAGACATCGCCGTCCTCGACCTTCGTTGGGTAGGTATTCAAATCAACGCATACAGGCGCCGAGAGGGCTTTGCCGTTTGTGACGTCAAAGCGTCCCTGGTGCAGTGGGCATTCGATCACCGTGCCGATCACCAGCCCGTCCTCAAGTTGCGCGACCTCATGGGTGCAGATGCCGTCGGTCGCAAAGAAACCTTTGGGCGTATTGTAGACAGCCAGTTTCTGACCGTTGAGCTCAACGCCCAGCACATCTTCCTCGTCGACATCATTTGCGGCGCAGGCCAGAACCCAATTGCTCGACATACCGATCTCCCGTCTTGATAGTTAGTGGCTTGTGGGCATTTCCAGCGCATCTTTCTCGATGCTCAGGTGCCGGTTGCGCATCGCCTTGTACACATCGATTGTGATCGGGATCGCCCCTTGCGGCTCCGGCAGCTTGTCCTTGATCTCTTCGTTCAACTTTGGCAGCGCGTGAAACGGCACCGTCGGGGCAAAGTGATGCTCGATGTGGTAGGACATGTTCCAGTAATAGAGATCGATGAACCAGTTCGGCTTGATCGAGCGCGTGGTGTGCGCAAGGTTTAGATCGTCTTCGGCCATCTCGAAATGCTGGGTGCCGACATAGGTCATGTTGATCATGTCTCCGACGATTTTGGGGATGACGTAGAACCAGACCAGCGCCATAGACTGGAAGTAGACCGAGACTGCCGCAGCGACGACCCAGATGCCAACGAAGATCATCGAGTTGCGCTGCATCGGCCAGAGCTCGGTTTCCGGCGTGAACTCGCGGGTCCGGGCGGAGAATCTACCGAACGCATGCAGCAGCGCGATCTTGATAAAGAGATAATGATATTCCAGCGACGTGTACCAGCGCAGATATGTCAGCAGGTTGACCTTTTGGCGGATTGTGAAAGGCATCTGGGCGTCTTTTTCCCAGAACCAAGTATATGTGTGGTGTTCGGCATGGCTGTACCGGCGATAGAGAGGTTCTTGGCCGAACAAGGTGGACGAGAACCAGAAAACCGTCTCGTTCAGCCAACGCGATTTGAACGCCGTGCCATGGGCGCATTCATGGCTGAGCGAATAGGCAAAAAGCGACATCGTTCCGCCGAAGAGTATTACTGTCGGAACAACCCAAATAGTCCCCCAAGAGATGTAGTAAAGCCAGCCGTAAAAGCTGATTGATAAAACGCTGAGCAGAAGGCGTATCAGGGGGATCGTATCGCTGCGGCGCATAAATCCCTTCAGCTTCTTTCGCTCGATATGCACTCCTTCGAGACTTGGAGGGACCCATGGATCTGCATCGATCGCTGGCTTTGACATGAATTCCTCCTGTCTCGTTACATGGAAGTAAAATACTATATAATATATAATTGTCAACACCAGATCTCTGCAGTTGCGTGCACCAAATGCATGATTGATGCCTTAATCGCGGATGAGCTTGCCTGGATTCAAAATGCCCCTTGGGTCGAACATGTGTTTCATCTCGCCCATCACGTCCCAAGCGGCCCCGTGTTCTGCTTCCATCAGGTCGCGCTTGCCCTGTCCGATCCCGTGCTCACCAGAGATCGTGCCGCCCACGTCCAATGCGCGCTGCGCCATGCGGTTGGCCAGATTTTTGGCGATCTTCAGGTCCTCCATATTGCCGTCTTGCACCATCAGCTGGGCGTGGAAGTTCCCGTCCCCCACGTGCCCAATGATGGCCCCTGGTATGGTCGACCCGTCAATATCGGAGCGCGCCGCCTCGATCATGTCAGGCAGGTGCGAGATTGGCACGCAGATATCCGTCACGACAGATCGACGACCGGGATGCATCGCGCCCATAGCCTCATAGGCACCATGCCGTGCCTGCCAGAGTGCGTTTCGGTCTTCCGCTCTGGTTTTCCAGAAAAAGTTGGTCCCATTACAGTCTGTGACAATCGTGCCGACCGTCTCTGCCTGTTCGCGCACGCTATCATCGGAGCCGTGAAACTCGAGGAACAGATGCGGCGTGTCAGGCAATTGGAGCCCGAACCGTACGTTCAGGGCTTCAATGTACCCCGCATCCAAAAGCTCCATTCGGGCGATGGGGATGCCCATCTGGATTGTTGTCACGACCGCTTGCACAGCATCCGCGACAGATGCGAACGCGCAGGAGGCAGCCGAGATCGCTTCGGGTACGCCATGCAGTTTCACGGTCAGCTGGGTGATCACCCCCAACGTGCCCTCGGATCCAATAAATGCACCTGTCAGATCATACCCGGCGGATGACTTGCGAGCTCGGGTTCCTGTGCGAATAATCCGTCCATCCGCCAGAACCACCTCTAGCGCACTGACATTGTCACGCATCGTACCATAGCGCAGCGCCGTTGTTCCCGAAGCGCGCGTGGCGGCCATGCCCCCCATGGACGCATTGGCCCCAGGATCAACCGAGAAGAACAACCCCGTCGCGCGCAAGTCTTCATTGAGCTGCTCTCGAGTCACACCCGGCTGAACCACCGCATCCATATCTTCCGGGCTCACTGCCATGACTGCGTTCATTGCCATCATATTCAGCACGAGGCCGCCCCTCGTCGGTAGATGCTGACCTTCCAGCGCAGTCCCTGCCGCCCACGCGGTCACCGGACAGGCCTCTTCGTGGCAGACCGCCAAGACCTGCGAAACTTCCTGCGTGGTTTTGACGAAGGCAACAGCGTCGGGCATAGCTTCCGGAAAATGCGCTTCGTTTCGGGCGTGCTCGGCTCTGACGGCCCGGGTGGCGGCCAGCCTGTTACCGAGGATCTCGGCAATGCGATCTTTCGCCTCTTTCACAGACATGCACGATATCCCTGACTATTAATCCCAAGTACAAGAAATTATATATAATATATAAATATTTTGCAATATCTATTACAATAAGGATGGTGTTCCAGCAGGCGGGTTGTGCGTCAATCGGCTTTTGTCAGATTCCGAATATGGTTCGATAGGCAGGACAAGAGCCCGCTTTGATCGGCATTCTCAAGCGCGTCGATCATCTCTTCATGCTGTGCGACCAGCAAATCCAACCCTATGATTTCAGTAGGGTAGTTGCGCACCAACTGGAAGTGCATATTGCCAAACGAGAGGTCAGCGTAGAGCTCACTCAGGTAGGCATTTTCGGCCATGCCAACCAGAACGCTGTGAAATTCGGCATTCAGATTGCCCCATTCGACCATCATGTTGGCCCGGCCCGCCTTTGCGACCTTGCGCATTTTTTCATTCAGTTTCCGAAGCTTGCGGACATGCTCTGGCGTGGCCTTTTCGAAGCCGCGCGCAACGGCGGAGGTCTCGAACAATTCGCGCGCCTCGACGAATTCGAAAAAATCGGAACGAGAGGGTTTTGAGGCGACGAAATAGCCACGATTTGCCTCGGCGCGTACAAGCCGCGATGCGAGCAGACGGGCAAGGGCCTCGCGGACCGGGATCATGCTGACACCGTATTCATCCGCAATCTTCTTGATGCCGATGTGAGCGCCTGCTTCGAGATCGCCCGCAATGATGGAATCGCGGATCGCGGCGACAAGTTTGTCAACGAGGCTGTCAGGCTCGAGGAGTTTTGATGTCTTTTTGGTCAAGGGATCGCCCATGCTTTGATACTACAGTTGCGATATATAATATCTACATCATCGCTCTTGCAATAGCATTCCGCGCCCTTTTAATGCGGCGCGGCATCTTGCTTCAGGGCTTCGGCCAAGCGTGCCGCTTCATCAGCATTCATTGTGTAGGTATGATCAGCATCGGGGAACCGGCCGGATCTCACATCTTCGGCATAACACTCAAAGGCGTTCGTCGCGACCTCAGCAATGTTCCCATAGCGCTTGGCAAACTTCGGTTTGAAACTGTCGAAGGCACCGATGAGGTCATATCCGTTCAAGAGCTGACAGGTCCCTGCAGAGCCTGCGCCAATAGAGAAGGTGAAGATATCGACGGCCTCATCAACCGCTTTGCCAACCTCATAGGGCATCGCCTCGATTTCAAAGCCGACGGCCCCGGCGTCTTCTATGGCACGGGCGTTGTCGATGATCTTGAGTGCCGCTTCCGCCGTCCGGCCCTGCATTTTGAAACCGCCCGCCGCATGGACGCGGTGCGGCAACAGCCCAACATGGCTCATCACCGGCACGCCGGCGTCCCCCACCGCCTTTATGATATCGAACATTTCACTCCCGCCTTGCAGTTTCACAGCATCCGCATCGGCCTCTTTCATCAGGCGCACCGCATTCTTCACGGCGATCTCCCGCGTGGCATAAGATCCATAGGGCATAGAGACGATGCACAGCGTGTTTGGTGCGCCGCGCCGCACTGCCCTGCAATGGTCAATCATCTGATCCACTGTCATGGCCAGCGTGTTTTCATGGCCGTGCAACGTCATGCCCAGACTGTCGCCAACACCGACAATGTCGACGCCTCCACGTTCTGCCCAGGTCGCGGTCAAAGCCTCCCCGACAGCGACCATAACCAAGCGTTCGCCAGCCCGTTTCTTTGCCGCGAGATCGGGTATTGTCAGCTTCGGATTCATATCTGCGCTCCAGTTTTGGCTTGCGTTTTAAAATATATTATATCTAATATATACAAAAGGAAACCTCTTTCACCGGATCTAGGATAATGCTCGACACCAACACAACAATCGTCACAACGCCGGTGTCCGTCCGCTTGCGTCGCTCACCATTTTGGCCACGCTCGCATGCTGCGGGCGGCCACAATTACACAAGCTACAACCACACCCTGATCGCGGCTGACTTCAAAAGCCCGGAAGAGGACTACCGCCACTTGAAATCTGCCGTGCAACTTTGGGATGTTGGGTGCGAGCGGCAAATCGAGTTGCGCGGTCCGGATGCAAAACGTCTGGCTCAGGCGGCGACGCCGCGCGATCTGGACAAGATGGCGGATGATCAATGCTTCTACATCCCAACCGTGGATGCAAAAGGCGGCATGACCAACGATCCGGTCCTGATCAAGGTGGATGAAGATCACTACTGGGTGTCTATCGCGGACAGCGATTTGATTCTCTTTTTCAAAGGTGTGGCCGCGGCAATGAGGCTTGATGTCTGTGTTGATGAGGTAGATGTCTGGCCGCTGGGCATCCAGGGCCCCAAAGCCGCTGAACTCGCGCGCAGGGTCTGGGGCGACGACGTGATGAACATCCGCTTTTTCCGCCACAAGCGTATGGACGTGAACGGCGTGCCGATGTTGCTGGCGCGCTCCGGCTATTCCACGCAAGGCGGCTTTGAGCTCTATTTCGAAGGTCGCGTGGGCGCGTCGGCACTATGGGATCAGCTCATGGCGATGGGCAGCGATCTGGACGTGCAGGCCGGATCCCCATGTCAGTCGGAGCGGGTCGAATCCGGGATGCTCTCATACCTGTCCGACATCACCCCCGACATGACGCCCTTCGAGGCCGGACTCGGCAAATTCTGCGAAATGACGCGGGACGTTGGGTGCCTTGGCTGGCGGGCCTTGCGCGAAGGGCAAGAACCAATGCGGCAGATACGGCCAATCGAAATCTCAGGCGGCCCGCTGCCGCCGATGCGCGAGTTTTGGCGTGTCGTAAGTGAGCTGGGCGAGACTGTTGGGCGCATCTCCTCCGCGTGTCGCGCCTGGTCCTATGATTGCAACGCCGCGATCGGTCTCATCGGTCGGAGCCACTGGCAGCCTGGAACTAAATTCACTGTCGAGACCTCAGATGGGCCGCGATCCGCCATTGTGCGGGAGAGGTTCTGGAACCGATGACAGGTTCCGACCCAAGGAGGCTTCAATGTTGAACGATCTGTCCAGTCTGAGAAACGTCGCGCTGTCCGACAAATATGATCTGTCTGTCGATCAGGTCTATCTGACCGGCACGCAGGCTCTGGTAAGACTCTGCTTGATCCAGTCCGAACGGGATCGTGCTGCAGGCCTCTCAACGGCAGGCTACGTCACAGGCTATCGCGGATCGCCGCTTGGCGGCCTGGATCAGCAATTCAGCTCGGCGCGCAAAGCACTGGACGCTGCGGACGTTGTGTTTCAACCGGGCTTGAATGAGGATTTGGCGGCAACGGCGGTTTGGGGAACGCAACAGGCGGCCATGCGCGGTGAAGGCACCAAGGAGGGTGTCTTTGCGATGTGGTACGGCAAAGGCCCCGGCGTGGATCGCACCGGCGATGTGTTCCGGCACGGCAATCTTGCTGGAAGCGCCGAAAAGGGGGGTGTTTTGGCCCTTCTGGGAGACGATCACACCTGCGAAAGCTCGACGACCTGTCATCAGAGCGAATATGCGCTTGTCGATGCAATGATGCCGGTGCTGAACCCGGCCAATATTCAGGAGATTGTGGATTTCGGCCTGCACGGCTGGGCCATGAGCCGGTATTCGGGCCTCTGGGTCGGGCTCAAATGCGTCAAGGACAACGTGGAAAGCAGCGGGTCGGTGGCGCTTCCCGCCGATCTGCCGCCGGCTCTGTCGCCGGACATCTCGCTCCCGCCGGGCGGGTTGAACATCCGCGCGAATGATGACCGGCATGAACAGGAACGCAGGCTGCACCGCTGGAAGCTCGACGCGGCGCAAGCCTATGCGCGGGCAAATGGTCTGGACAGGCGCGTTTGGTCTGGCGGCGACATGCCCAGGATCGGGATCGTCAGCACAGGCAAAAGCTGGATGGACACGCAATCAGCTTTGCATAGTCTTGGCGTTGACGAGGCCAGGGCCGCAGAGCTTGGCGTGGCGACGTATAAGGTTGGCATGGTTTGGCCGCTGGAAGCGAAGGGCCTGGAGGACTTCGCCAAAACCCTCGATCTGCTGATCATCGTGGAAGAAAAGCGCGGCCTGATCGAAGGTCAGGTGCGCGAGAGCCTTTATGGCACGCACGGGGCGCCCCCGGTTCTTGGCAAGAAAGATGAAAGCGGTCAGCCCCTCTTTCCAGCCGATGGCGCGCTTCACCCGGTGATGATCGCCCGCGCCTTGGCGGCGCGCATTCCGGGGCTTGAGGCAGAGAGTCGCGCGCTCGACACGGCGGCCGACAGGCACGTGACACAGCTTCTCGTGTCGCGCACGCCTTATTTCTGCGCAGGCTGCCCGCATAACAGCTCCACTGTTCTACCCGAGGGCGCGCGCGGATATGCCGGTATCGGCTGTCATTGGATGAGCCAATCCATGGACCGCGCAACCGAAGGCTACACCCATATGGGCGGCGAAGGGGCGAATTGGATCGGTGAGGCGCCGTTCTCCAAGCGCGCTCATGTGTTCCAGAACCTTGGCGACGGGACGTATAATCACTCCGGCCTCATGGCGGTGCGCGCGGCCGTGGCCGCGGGCGTGAACATCACCTACAAGATTCTCTACAACGACGCGGTCGCAATGACCGGCGGGCAGGCGCATGAAGGCGGTCTGCCACCATCGCAGATCGCAGCCGAAGTCCTCGCCGCTGGCGCCCGACAGATCGAGGTTGTGGCGGACACGCCGAATGAGGTCGGTCTCTCAGGTTTTCCTTCCGGCACCAAGGTCCATCACCGCGGCAACCTTCAGTCTGTGCAGTCGCAACTGGCACAGGTCGAAGGGGTCAGCGTTCTGCTTTACATACAGACCTGCGCGACCGAGAAGCGCCGCCGCCGCAAGCGCGGCTTGGCGCCTGACCCGGCGCGGCGGGTCGTCATCAACCCGGATGTATGTGAAGGATGCGGCGATTGCGGGGTGCAATCGAATTGCGTCGCGATCCTGCCGCTGGACACAGCACTGGGCACGAAACGGGCAATTGATCAATCGGCCTGCAACAAGGATTTTTCCTGCCTCAAAGGATTCTGCCCGAGCTTTGTGACCATCGAAGGGGGCAGCCTGCGCAAACCTGATGTAACCGGAACGATCCCCGAAGGCCTGCCCGACCCGACACCGACCCTGTCGCTGAATCAGCCGCTTAGCATCTTGCTGACCGGCGTTGGCGGCACGGGTGTTGTCACGATCGGGGCGCTTTTGGGGATGGCGGCGCACCTAGAGGGCAAAGGGGCCGGGCTGATCGACATGGCGGGTCTGGCGCAAAAGGGCGGCGCGGTCACCACGCATATCCGGCTGGCCGAACGCTCCGAACAGATCAAGGCGATCCGCATTGCCCCCGGGGGGGCGGATGTGATGCTGGGTTGTGATTTGCTCACCAGTGCCGGAGCGTTCTCGCTGACCCTGATGAAGCCTGACGGTCACATCCTCGCCAATACCCACGAGATGATGACCGGCAGCTTTGTGCAAGATCGCAACTTCGCTTTGCCCGGGCACGACATGCAGGCACGCCTGGCAACCGCTGTTCCAGAAGGGCAATGCCATCTGGTTAGTGCGACAAAGCACGCAGAGACGTTGTTGGGCGACTCCATCGGCGCAAACCTGTTCATGCTTGGGGCCGCCTGGCAGCTGGGCCTGATCCCGCTGGGGCGGGGCGCTATTGAAGAGGCGATCCGCCTGAACGGCGTGGCGATCGAGCTGAACCTTGCCGCATTTGCCTGGGGACGTGCCTGGGCGGTGGACCCTGAAAAGCTGGCCCAAGATACTGCCGTCGCCAAGCCGGAGGCAGAGACGCTCGACGCACTTGTCGCCGACAGGGTACGGCGCTTGACGGCCTATCAATCGAAGACCTACGCGCGCAGCTTCGCTGCTGTCGTGGAACAGGTCTCGGCACTTGATCCAGACCCCTCGCAGGCGTTTTCTGTGGCGGTGGCCAGAAATCTCTTCAAGCTCATGGCGTACAAGGACGAATATGAGGTTGCGCGGCTTTTGTCCGGTGATGTCTTTCAAGACGCGCTCAGCAAGCAATTCGAAGGGGATTTCCGTGTTATGCATAACCTCGCCCCCCCGATGCTGCCGGGCACCGATCCAGCGACGGGACGGCCCAGAAAGCGTGCTTTCGGGCCCTGGATCAAACCGGCCATGGCCGTCCTAGCACGTTTGAAAATCCTCAGGGGCGGGTGGCTTGACCCCTTCGGATACATGGCCGAGCGGCGGATGGAGCGACAGCTGATTGTCACCTATCGCGGAATGATCGACTGGGTCCTGAACGAGATCAATGCGCACAATTACGACCTCGCTGTGCAATTCGCGCAGACGCCTGACCAGATCCGTGGCTTTGGGCCGGTGAAACACGAGGCCGTGGGTGCAGTTGAGGCCGAACAGAAATCCTTGCTGGCGCAATTCCGTAGGGCTGGGACCCCGGCGAGCCAGGTCGTATGAGCGGCACAAGGGACCGACAGGGGGAGCAGATCATGACCGCAGACACCAGGCCCCTTCTAACATCGACCCATTGGGGGACGTACCGCGTGGACGTCGAAGACGGGCGCGTCACTGCTCTGCGCGCTTTTGAGCACGATCCAGACCCCTCAGCCATCGGTCATGGCATTATCGATGTGCTTGATGGCCCCACCCGCATCCACGCGCCGATGATCCGTAATAGCTGGCTGGAAGGTGGTCCCGGAACGAAAGGTGCGCTTCGCGGTCAGGATAAATTTGTGCAAGTCAGCTGGGAGGAGGCCAACCAACTGGTCGCCACTGAGCTGAACCGGGTCCGGGACACCTACGGCAACAGCGCGATTTTCGCCGGTTCCTACGGATGGGCCAGTGCTGGGCGGTTCCACCATGCGCAAAGCCAGCTAAAACGCTTCCTAAATCTGATCGGCGGGTTTACCAGTTCGCGCAACACTTATTCCTTCGCCGCGGCCGAAGTGGTGGTGCCGCATGTGCTTGGGTCGTTTCGCGAACCCCTGGACACGATGACGAGCTGGGACAGCATCGCGTCGGATTGCGAAACCTTCGTGGCTTTTGGTGGCGTGCCGCTGAAAAACGGGCAGATCAGCCAGGGCGGCACAGGAGCACATGTGCAGAAACAAGGGCTTCTCGATGCCCATGCGGCCGGGGTCGGCTTTGTCAACATCTCGCCGCTGCAATCCGATCTGCTGCAAGATATCGAGGCGGAATGGCTGCCGATCCGGCCCAATACCGATGTTGCCCTGATGCTGGCGCTGGCCTTTGTGCTGCTGGACGAGGGGCTGCACGATCAGGAGTTCCTCGAGACCTACACCGAAGGTTTCGGCCCGTTCGCTACTTATCTACGCGGAGAGACCGACGGTATCCCGAAAACGCCGAAATGGGCCGCTGAGATCACTGAAATCCCCGCCGGCCAGATCACCGCTCTGGCCCAACGCATGGCCGCAACGCGCACGATGATTTCCGTCTCGTGGTCGCTCACGCGTCAGGATCATGGCGAGCAGCCGTTCTGGGCGGCAATTGCGCTGGCGGCGATGCTGGGTCAGATCGGCCTGCCGGGGACTGGCATCGGCTTTGGCTATTCGGCCATGAACAACAGCGGCCTCAACCGGCAACAGATCAACTACGCGTCTCTGCCGCAGGGTCAGAATCCGGTTTCCGATTTCATACCGGTGGCGCGCATCACTGAGATGCTGGAAAATCCGGGTGGTGTGTTTGACTACGACGGTGGCTCCTATGATTGTCCCGATATTCATCTGGTCTGGTGGGCAGGTGGGAACCCGTTCCATCACCATTAGGATCTGAACCGCCTACGCCGGGCCTGGGCAAAGCCCGATACGATCATCGCCAATGAATGGTGCTGGAATGCACTGGCGCAGCACGCGGATATCGTTTTACCCTGTACCACTCCGCTGGAGCGGATGGACATCGCACTCACACCAAAAGACCCGTTTCAGGTTGTCATGGATCAGGCTATTCCGCCTATAAGTCAGGCGCGCGACGATCATGAAATCCTGCGCGGAATCGCGGCGGAAATGGGTGTTGAAGAGGCATTTACCGAAGGCAGGAGCCAGGCCGAATGGGTTCAAAAGTTATGGGACCGCTCCCGTGCCAACGCAGCGCAACTGGGTATCCACCTGCCCGATTGGACAACCCTCCAAAACGAGGGGTGGGTTCAGGTGCCTGTTCCAGACGCACCGACCATCATGCTGGAGGCGTTTCGCCGCGACCCTGTCGGATGCCCACTTGCGACCCCTTCAGGCAAGATCGAGCTCTTCTCGGAAACCATCGCCAGCTTTAGCTACGATGACTGCCCGGGCCACCCCACTTGGATGGAACCGGTTGAGTGGTTGGGATGCGCAGAGCCGGGGCAGGTACACCTGATCTCAAACCAACCCCGTAACAAGCTCCACAGCCAACTCGACCATGGCGCGATCAGCAGATCGGATCGGCCGAAAGGTGCCGAACAGGTAACCTTGAACCCTCGCGACGCTGAGGAACGCGGTTTCATGGACGGACAAATTCTGCGCTTGCATAACGTACGCGGTGGCTGTCTTGCGGAACTCAGGGTTGATGAGCGTATACGCCCGGGTGTAGCCCAAATCGCGACGGGTGCTTGGCTGGAACTGAAGGGTGACACCTGCCAGCAAGGCAATCCCAACACGCTCACCCGAGATCAAGGAACGTCCAGATTGGCCCAGGGTCCCGTCGCCCACTCATGTTTGATATGGCTGGAGAGGTGGCACTAGAGCGATGTCGCTTCATTTGGGCTGTCGGCTGATGCGGCAAAGCAGCTATTCGCCGCGCTGCAAAAAACTGGTGGCTCTGGGCTCAAAAAGCCCTTCGCCGCAATTTTAATGAATGACTGCTTTAGCCCAA
>CALGTJ010000251.1 GCA_937901435.1 uncultured Rhodobacter sp.
GCCTGCCCGATACCCTGCGCGACACCGCCATGCACCTGACCCTCGGCCAGCATCGGGTTGATCAGATTGCCGAAATCGTCGGTGACAGAGTATTTTACCACTTCGGTTACGCCCGTATCCGGGTCAATCTCGACCTCTGCGATATGCGCCCCGTTGGGATAGCTGCGCCCCGGCAGCTCTGCCTTCTCACGGAACCGCAGCAGATCCATGCGCCCGGCCTCGCGCGCCATCTTGGCGACCTCAAGGAAGGTGGGCGTGACGTTGGATCCCTCGGCGCGGAAGGTTTCATCATCGAAAGTGATGTCGTCCTTCTCCACGCCCAACTCGCCCGCAAGAAACTCTGAGAACGCAGCCGTCATCACCTTGACCGCCGCCAGTGTCGCGTTGTTCTGCACCGTCACAGAGCGTGATCCCCCCGTGCCGCCACCAGAGGCGATCCGGTCACTATCCCCCTGAACAAAATTGATTTTCTCGACCGGAATACCGGTCTGATCGCTCAGGAACTTGGCAAAGACCGTCTCATGCCCCTGCCCGTTCGATTGGGTGCCCACATAGATCGTTGCGGTGTCATCCTCATTGAACTCGACCTCTACATGCTCGCTGGGATCGCCAAGGATGGACTCGATATAGTAACTAAGCCCCAGCCCGCGCAGCTTGCCCTTTGCGGCAGACGCGGCCTTGCGCGCGGCAAACCCGGCGCGATCCGCAACGACTTCGGCACGGCTCAGGACGCGGTTGAAATCGCCCACGTCGTAAAGCTCTCCGGTGACGGTCTTGTAGGGGAAACTATCCGGCGCGATAAAGTTGCGACGGCGCAGCTCCCACGGGTCAATCCCAAGGTCGCGCGCGGCGTAATCCATCGTGCGTTCCAGCACATAGATCGCCTCGGGGCGGCCCGCGCCGCGATAGGCGTCAACCTGCGTGGTATTGGTGTAGATCGCACGAGAGCGCAGGCAGGCGGCCTGCACATCATAGGTGCCCATAAGAACGCGGATGAACAGTTCCGACTGGATCGCTTGGGCGAAATACGAATTATAGGCGCCCAGATTGAACAGGTTGCTGACCCGGTAACCGATGATCTTCAGATCCTTGTCCAGCGCCAGTTCTGCGGTCGAAATAAGATCGCGCCCGGCGTTGTCGGTCAGCATCGCCTCTGTGCGCTCGGACATCCAGCGCACCGGGCCGCCCACGATGCGCGCCGCATGAGGCAGCACAAGGTATTCCGGATAAGGCATCCCTTTCATCCCGAATCCGCCCCCAACGTCCGGGTTGGTGACGCGGATCTGTTCGGGATCAAGGCCATAGTTGGCCGCCAGATGATCCTTCATCCCCCAGACACCCTGTCCACCAAAGCACAGATGCATCCGCGCGCCGTCCCATTCCGCATAGGCGCCGCGCGTCTCCATCGAGTTGCAGATGATGCGGTTGTCCGCAATTTCATAGGTCAGGTGATGGGCGGCGGCGGCAAAGGCCTCGTCGGTCTTGTCCTGATCGCCAAACCAGTAGTCCAGCGCGACGTTGTCGGGCGCTTCGTCATGGATCACCGGACCGCCGGGGGTCGGGTCGACATGGGGGTCCAGTTCGTCGAAATCAAAGACGATCAGATCGACCGCATCCTTGGCTTGCGCCAGCGTTTCCGCAACAATCGCCGCAATCGGTTCGCCCACAAATCGCACGCGCCCCTTGGCAAGACAAGGCCGTGCCGGGCCCGCCCCGTCAGAGCCATCACAGTTTTTCAGCCGCGTGCCCTGCATGTTGGGGTCAATCCCGGCCTGTTCCAGATCCTCGACCGTCAGGATTGCCAGCACGCCCTCTGACGCGCGCGCCTCATCCAAATCCAGCGTCAGAATGTCGGCATGGGCCACAGGGCTGCGAAAGAACAGAACATGAGCGGCGTTTTCTGGTGCAATGTCATCTACATAGCGACCCTCTCCGGTGAGGAAGCGCTGATCCTCAACCCGAAGGGTCGATTGGCTTTTTCCAAAGGCGTCCATTATCTGCTCCGATTGAATGGGTGTTTGCTCAGACATTAGCCTCTGGCGCTCTGTTGTCCAGCGATGGCGGCGCTGTTTTTCGCCCAAACAGCCGTGACGCGTCTCCGCGCGATACGGTGGTGTCACAACGCCTGAAACAAAGGCTGTCTGATCCGCGACACGCAGGTCGCATACAGGTCGTATATGGTGCAGACTTTGCAAAGGCCTGCACAGGATCATCGTCAAAACAACAGAGGCCCCCATGCTTGACACCATCCCCCTGACCAATGGTCACCTGTCCCGCCAGACGTCACAGCAATATTGGAACGACGGCTATCTCTTTCCCATCGACGTGCTGAGCGCGTCCGAGGCCGCTCAGGCCCGGCGCGAGTTGGAAGAGATAGAGGCGAAATGGCTGGACAATGGCCTGCCCCTGCCGCTGAACACCTACAAGCGTGTGAACGCCCATCTGGTGATGCCGATGGCCGCGCGCCTGTCCACCCATCCGGCGGTTCTGGACGTGGTTGAGGGTATTCTGGGGCCGGATATACTGGTCTATGCCGCTGAATTCTTTATCAAAGAGGCCCGGACGACCCAGATCGTGTCAATGCATCAGGACCTGACCTATTGGGGCCTTGGCGCGACGCAGAACCTCGTGACGGCGTGGATCGCCCTGTCGCCGTCGACACCGCTCAGCGGGTGTATGGATTTCGTGCGCGCCAGCCACAAGAACGCCATTTTGCCCCACGAGGATACGTTTGACGCTAACAATCTGCTGTCGCGCGGCCAAGAGGTGCACGTCGATGTGGCCGAGGCCGACAAGGTCGCCATAGAAATCCACCCCGGACAGATGTCCCTGCACCATGGGCTGACGATCCACGGATCTGGCCCCAACCAGTCGGACGACCGTCGCATCGCGCTGGTGGTGCGCTATTGCACGCCCGATGTGGCGCAAGAGGTGGGCGACAGAGATTTCGCCATGCCCGCACGCGGCACGGACACCAAGGGCAACTTTACCCATGTGACAGCACCCAGAGGCGACTTTACCCCGGAAAGCCTCGCCCTCTACGAGGACATCCGCAAAGCGATGGCCAAGGTCATGATGCGCGGCACCCAAAGCGGCACCCAAAGCGGCGGCGCGTCGGGTATCTACGGCTAGCCCTATCCCACCGGATCAATCGGGCGCAGGTCAAAGCCCAGAACACCCTCGATACGCGCAGCAACACTCAGACAGGCCTCATCGCCCATCTGCGGGCCAACCACCTGCACGCCCAGCGGGACGGGTCGGCTGTCCAAAGTGCGCACGGTCGCACTGGGCAGGCCCAGCACGTTGATGATATACATCGCCCGCTGCGCGCGGATCATCTCTGGCAGGGTTTCAGGTTCCAGAAAGTCCTGCTCGACCCGAAACGGCGGCATCGCGGACACGGGCAGGATCAGCGCGTCAATCTTTTGGAACATCCCGGCCCAATCCCGTCGCAGCCCGTTACGGCGTGCCTGACAGGTCACAAGCCGGTCACGTTTCACAATGCCGAAGGCGGTTTCATAGGCGGCAAAGACATCCATCATCGCCGCACTGCCATGCTCGCGCATAAAGGGCAGCGTCGTGGCGTCTGTCTCGGTGTTCAGGATCTCGCCCCAGACCTGTGCGGCCTCTGCAGCATGGGGCGGCATCACTTCGACCAGTTCGAACCCGGCCTCTTTCGCGGCCTCGACCGCTGCAATGACAGCCCGCTCGACATCCGGATGAACACCGTCCCCAAAGGGGTCCACGCAATAGCCGACCGTTTTGGGCGGTTTGGGATCGGCGGGGGCCGCTTGCCACAAAGGATCCTGCCACGCCCCCCGCGACAGACCCGGCAAGGCGGCCTGCACATCCGCGACAGAGCGCGCGATCACCCCCTGCACCGACATCGACGCGATGGTCACGGGCCGTTCTGCGGTCGCACCGGGGTAATAGGCAGGCACCCGGCCCAGCGAGGGGCGCAGCGTCGCCAGCCCGCAGGTATAGGCCGGATAGCGCAGCGAACCACCCAGATCATTGCCATGTCCAAGGCAGCCCATACCAGCCGCCACCGCAGAGGACGCCCCGCCGCTTGATCCGCCCGGCGTCAGGCTTTTGTCCCAAGGGTTCAGAGTCACGCCATAAATCGGGTTCGAGGTGAACCAGCGCAGCGAAAATTCCGGGGCCGACGTGCGCCCGATCACAACACCACCAGCCGCCTTGAGGTTGGCCACCACCGCCGCATCCCCCGGTGCGGGCAGCGTGTTCAAAGCGGGCACACCGTTCGAGGTCGGGTATCCTTGCAGATCGGCGTTGATCTTGATGGTCACCGGAACGCCCCACAGGGCGGGCAAGTCTTCAGGTCGGTTGGCGTCCATCGCGCGGGCCGTGTCGCGCGCCGCATCCTCCATCTTGTCCACCACCGCGTTCAGGGCCGGGTCTACCTCTGCGATGCGCGCCAGATGCGCCTCTGTCACCTCGCTGACGCTGACGTCCCCCGCCGCAATCGCTTGTGCCGTCTGCACGGCCGTCATCTGGATCAACTGGTTCATTATGCCCTCCGTTTTGGATAGCATGGCAGGCAAGGGCAGCCTGCACAACGTCGCAAACAGGCTGGACGCGCGGGTATTTTCAGGCGACCCTGCCCCAAACCGCAAGAGGATCCCAAATGGAGCACGTTAAATTCACAGCCATGGAAAATGGTGACAAGGAAGATTACGACTTCCTGAACGAGCATGAGGTTGAATTCGCGGCAGGCACGGCAGATCGTCTGCTCAAGGCGCTGGTGGATCTGGACACAGGCCTTTCAGGCTACCAGATCACCCGGCTGGGTCATTCGCTGCAATCGTCCACACGGGCCGAACGGGACGGGGCGGATACCGACTGGATCGTCTCGGCCCTGCTGCATGACATTGGCGACATCTATGCGCCCTACAATCACGACGAATATGCCGCTGCCGTGCTGCGCCCCTTTGTCCGTGAACAATGCGCATGGGTGGTCGAAAAGCACGGCGATTTCCAGCTGGTCTACTACGGCGAACATGTCGGCGCGAACCCCGACAAGCGCGACCAGTTCCGCGACAGCCCCTATTTTGACGACTGCGCCGCCTTTTGCGCGCGCTGGGATCAATCCAGCTTTGACCCCGCCTATGACACCCTGCCCCTGTCGCATTTTGCCGATCGTGTCCGCGAGGTTTTTGCTCGAACACCCTATGACCCGCAGGTGATCCGCGCCGGGCTGCGCGAGCCTTTGACCACCCCATAAGGGCAACCCAACCGCATCACTGCACCATCGGCAGAAGGCCCAGCGGTATATCCCAGCACACTTAACCCAGGCGCATCTCGCGCTTGGGCGGGCCCACATCGCCCTCCCAATACGCATCCTTACCGAGGCGGAAAACCACGATCCGATCGCCAGCCTCGTGTAATTCCCGCAAGTGATACATCGAGCGCATCAGGCTCTCGCCCACCTGCCCGTCCTCTTCGCGCCAGACCAGCCGCGCCTGTTCGCTGCCGTTGATCTTGACCCCGGCATCCTTGATCGCCGTGATCACGGCAAAGCGTTTGTCCCCATCGCGGCGGGCCTTGATCGCTCGGTTCGCCTCGCTGCCAAACCACCACAGGGCCGCCAGACCGATCACTCCGATCACCAGCCCTATATAGCGCAGAATTCGCCCGTTTCGGTGATAACTGCCCGGCTCGTGCTCTATGTGGGACGGATCATCCCGCAAATAACGGATGACCGTGGACTCGCCCACCGCCGTCCCATCGTAATAATCCGAACTGACCTCTGCCTCTGTATGTAACAAGCCGTTAGAGGTCTTGTAGATGAACAGTACGTAATAGGACCGCTCTTCGTCCCCTTCGCTACCCGTGGTCACAACCTCGCGTTTGTCCTCAACCACCGCGCGGGCATAGCGCCCTTCGGCATCCATCCGATCCCCAAGATATAACGCACTGGCTGAAAAAAAACGTCAGGGCCACCAGCAGCAGCCCGAATAACAGACACAGCCAGCCACCAAAGCGGATGAACAGGCTGAACCAGCCGCGCGGGCGGGCGCGAGAGTGTTTGCGGCGATACTTCATAATCGGCCCCTTCGTTGCCACCACCAGACGTCTTTGCACAGCTTATGCGCCAAACCTCGCCAAGAAAATCCCGCATTGCACCCAAGCCTCGCCCTTTTCCTTTCGTCGCCTTTTGGATAGACGAGACCCAACCCGTCAAGGGACCGGATAGAGGACGCTCAGACATGGCCATGGAAAAGACATTCAACGCGAGCAAGGCCGAACCCCGCCTTTACGCGCAATGGGAAGACAGCGGCGCGTTCAAAGCGGGCGCAAATGCCTCGCGCACCGAGACATTTTCGATCATGATCCCACCGCCCAATGTCACCGGCTCTTTGCATATGGGTCATGCATTCAACAACACGCTGCAAGACATCCTGATCCGCTGGCACCGGATGCAAGGCTTTGACACGCTCTGGCAGCCTGGCACCGACCACGCGGGCATCGCCACCCAGATGGTCGTCGAACGCGAACTGGCCGCCAAGGGCGAGCCGACGCGCCGCGAACTGGGCCGTCCGGCTTTTATCGAGCGGGTCTGGGACCAAAAGGTCAAATCGCGCGGCAATATCACCGGTCAGTTGAAACGCCTCGGCGCAAGCTGTGACTGGTCGCGCGAGGCCTTCACTATGGGCGGCGCGGCAGGTGATCCGGATGCAGGCACAGGTGCGCCCAATTTTCACGATGCCGTCATCAAAGTCTTTGTCGATATGTACAACAAAGGCCAGATCTACCGTGGCAAGCGCCTTGTGAACTGGGATCCCCATTTCGAGACCGCCATTTCTGACCTCGAAGTCGAGAATATAGAGACCCCCGGCCATATGTGGCACTTCAAATATCCACTGGCCGGTGGCGAGACCTATGAATATGTCGAGAGGGACGAGGACGGCACCGTCACCCTGCGCGAGACGCGCGACTATATCTCTATTGCCACCACCCGCCCCGAAACCATGCTGGGCGACGGCGCGGTTGCGGTGCACCCCTCGGACGAACGCTATGCGCCCATCGTCGGCAAGCTCTGCGAGATCCCTGTCGGACCGCGCGAACACCGCCGCCTGATCCCGATCATCACCGATGAGTACCCCGACAAAGACTTTGGCTCTGGCGCCGTCAAGATAACCGGGGCGCATGATTTCAACGACTACGCGGTCGCCAAACGCGGCAATATTCCCTGCTACCGACTGATGGACACGCGCGGTGCCATGCGCAGCGACGGCGCGCCCTACGCCGAGGCGGCAATGCAGGCCCAAAAAATCGTCGCAGGCGTAGAACTGAGCGAAAATGAGGTTGACGCCATCAACCTCGTTCCCGACCACCTGCGCGGGCTGGACCGCTTTGAGGCGCGCAACAAAGTCATCGCGGAAATCACCGCCGAAGGCCTCGCCGTCATGATCGCCAACCCCGCTGCCGAGGACGGCTCGCAAGAGACGGAAGAGGCCGCGCCCGCCCTGATCCCCCTCGTCGAAAACAAACCCATCATGCAGCCTTTCGGGGACCGCTCCAAGGTTGTGATAGAGCCGATGCTGACCGACCAATGGTTCGTCGACGCCGCAAAAATCGTTGGTCCCGCGCTGGATGCGGTGCGCAATGGCGACACCGAAATCCTGCCCGAATCCGACAAAAAGGTCTATTTTCACTGGCTCGAAAACATCGAGCCTTGGTGCATCTCGCGCCAGCTTTGGTGGGGCCATCAGGTGCCGGTTTGGTATGGCTTTGATCTCGCCCCACATGGCTTCAAAGACGACGAAGGCGACGGCGCGCTGGATGAAGTCGAATTGATGCGCCTGCTCAGCGACCAGACCCTTTTGCGCGGCGACGACCGCCACCATTGCGCGGCCAACTTTGACGCGGCGGCAGGCCAATTTAGCGATATCCTGTCCAAACTGCCAACGCCCCTGAACGGCGCGCAGGTTGTCGAGGTTGCTGACCGCGACGCCGCCACCCATGCCTTTGCAGCCGCCTTGGCCGATTATAACGTCACGCAGGATCCGACCAGGCTGATCTACCCGGTCTGGCGCGATCCCGATGTGCTGGACACATGGTTCTCTTCCGGTCTGTGGCCCATCGGCACGCTCGGCTGGACGGGCGACGCTGAAACTGACGCGGCAAACGAGGCCCTGCAGAAATATTTCCCCACCTCGGTCCTGATCACCGGCTTTGACATCATCTTTTTCTGGGTCGCCCGGATGATGATGATGCAATACGCCGTGACCGGCCAAAAACCCTTCAGCACCGTCTATGTCCATGCCCTCGTGCGCGACGAGAGCGGCAAGAAGATGTCGAAATCGCTGGGCAATGTCCTCGACCCGCTGGACCTGATCGACGAATACGGCGCCGATGCGGTGCGCTTTACCTTGACCGCTATGGCCGCCATGGGGCGTGATCTCAAACTCAGCACGCAACGCATCGCGGGCTATCGCAACTTTGGCACCAAGCTGTGGAACGCGATCAAATTCGCAGAGATGAACGAGGTCTACACTGACCCGACCGAGATCACCCAAAGCGACATCGCAGGGGCCACGCAAACAGCGAACAAATGGATCATCGGCGAGACCGCCAAAGTGCGCGAAGCGGTGGATGACGCGCTGGCAAACTACCGTTTCAACGACGCGGCCAATGCGCTCTACGGCTTTGTCTGGGGCAAGGTGTGCGACTGGTACATCGAGTTTTCCAAGCCGCTGCTGAATATGGAAGACCCTGACATCATTGCCGAAACCCGCCGCACCACGCGCTGGGTTCTGGATCAGTGCATGATCCTGCTGCACCCTATCATGCCTTTCATCACCGAAGAGCTTTGGGCCGAAACCGGCAATCGCGCCAAGCTGCTGGTCCACGCCGATTGGCCGACCTACAGCGCTGCCGATCTGGTTGACCCGGAGGCGGATCGAGAGATGAACTGGGTGATTTCCCTCATCGACGGCGTACGCTCTGCCCGCGCCCAGATGCATGTGCCTGCGGGCCTGAAAATCCCCATGCTCCAGCTTGATCTGGACGCGGCGGGTCAGACCGCATGGGACCGCAACGAGGCGCTGATCATGCGCCAGACCCGTGTCGAAACCCTGAATAAAATCAGCGAGATGCCCAAAGGCGCGATCACCATCGCGGTCGAGGGCGGCACGTTTTGCCTGCCGCTGGCCGATATCATCGATGTGGGCGAGGAAATCGCGCGGCTGGAAAAGTCGCTGGGCAAGCTGGACAAGGAAATCGGCGGGCTGCTGGGCCGGGTCAACAACCCGAAATTCGTCGCCTCCGCCCCACCCGAAGTGGTCGAAGAAACCCGCGCCAACGCCGCCCTGCGCGAAGAAGAGGCCGCCACACTGCGCAGCGCGCTTGAGCGGTTGAAAGAGATCTCTTGACCCTTTGCGCCCGCGCCTGATCTGTTCCTGATCCGCGCGGGCGCGATACCCTCTTGTCAGCCCCCCCAAAAATCCGGCAAATGCGCAGCATGACTGGACCCAGATACACCCCGCTCGTCGCCTCGTTGCCCGCCACCGTGCCCTTTGTCGGCCCCGAAACGCAGGAACGCGCGCGGGGCAAACCCTTTGCTGCGCGGCTGGGCGCGAATGAATCGGTCTTTGGGCCCTCGCCGCGCGCGATTGCGGCCATGGCGCAGGCCGCATCAGAGACATGGATGTACGGCGACCCCGAGAATTTCGATCTGCGTCAGGCTCTTGCGACACACGAGCAGGTTCGCCCCGAAAACATCATTATCGGCGAAGGCATCGACGGTCTGCTGGGCTATCTGGTCCGGCTGGTCACAGAGGCGGGCGATGCGATTGTGACCTCTGACGGGGCCTATCCGACCTTCAATTACCATGTGGCGGGCTTTGCCGGCGCGCTGCACAAGGTGCCCTACAAGGGCGACTTCGAGGATCCGCAGGCGCTGCTGGATACCGCGCGCAAGATGGACGCAAAGCTGATCTATTTTGCCAACCCGGACAATCCGATGGGCACGTTTCATGCCCCTGACGTGATCGAAGATATGGTGGCGCAGGCACCCGAGGGCACGCTGCTTATTCTGGACGAGGCTTATGGGCAATTCCTGCCAGACGGCAGCCTGCCAAACATCGACCCCAACCACCCCAATGTGATCCGGATGCGCACCTTTTCAAAGGCTTACGGAATGGCGGGCGCGCGCGTCGGCTATGGCATCGGCGCGCCAGAGCTGATCACGTCGTTCAACAAAGTGCGCAATCATTTCGGGATGAGCCGGATCTCTCAGGCGGGCGCACTGGCTGCTTTGGCGGACCAGAGCTATCTGCAAGAGGTCCTTGGACAGGTCGCCAACGCCCGCAGCCGGATTGGCGAGATTGCGGCAGCCAATGGCCTTGTCGCCCTCCCATCGGCCGCGAATTTCGTCGCGATTGACTGTGGCCAGGACGGGGATTTTGCCCGTAAGGTTCTGGGCGCATTGATTGCCGAGGGGATCTTTGCCCGGATGCCCTTTGTGGCACCGCAAGATCGCTGCATCCGGGTGTCTGCCGGCACGCCCGCCAATCTGGACGCATTCGAACAGGCTCTGCCGCTTGCGCTGAAAGCCGCCCGAACGCCCTGATCCGCGCCACGGGCAAAGAATTGTTCTGGTCGATGCCAGATTTCCGGCTATCGTTAACCAAAGGGCGTTACCATTGGGATAGCCAGACCTCTAGCAACAGCACGAGACGATCTTGCCATACGACAGAGAGAGCCGCGACAGACCACCCCTTCCCGGCGAAGGACAGATGCAGAATTTCACCGATGCGTTCTGTGTGACGGCGGGGGTGCTGTTATTCGTTTGTCTGGTGGCGATTTGGGCAAGCTATGGTTTGCCTGTGATCCTCATCGCCACCTATTTAGCAGACCGTTTTCTACGGCGTTAGATCGCACAGATTCTCGCCGCTGCCGATACACCGCCCGGCCCATGGGGCACATCGAGCGCGATAAGCGCAGATTCGATGGTCGCCAATGTGCCCAGCAACATGTGACTGTTCACATGTCCCATATGCGCGACGCGAAAATGGCTGTCAGAGGACCGCTCGCCATTTGGCCCCATGTTCAGCCCCAGACCCAGCGTCAGACCCGCGTGTTCTGTCACCCAATGGCGCAAATGCGTACCCTTGGGCTCTCCGATCGAGACGGTTGTGACCGCATGAGACCGTTCTGCCGGGTTGGCGACATTCAGG
>CALGTJ010000252.1 GCA_937901435.1 uncultured Rhodobacter sp.
CAAAGAACGTCTCTTTGGTATAGGGGCATGAGGGGGTATAGGGGCATGAGGGATATCGCCGGATGAATATGCACGACGACAGCGCAGGCAAGGAAACCTCTGCCACCCATGCGGCCTATCTGGCGCTGCGCCGGATGATCCTGACCGGGGAACTGCCTGCTGGCAAAAAGCTGAAGATAGAGGAATTGCGCAGTCTGCTGGCCACGGGGGCCTCTCCGGTGCGCGAGGCACTGAGCCTGCTGACCTCGGATATGCTGGTGGAACGCATTGACCAGCGCGGATTTCGCGCCGCCCCTGCCAGCCTGCAAAATTTCGACGAAATTTTGAGGTTGCGCTGCTTGTTAGAGGATCTCGCCCTGCGCCAGTCCATCGCCCGTGCGACGCCAGACTGGGAAGAGCGTCTGGTGCTGTCTCATCACCGCATGAAACGCGCCGCCGGGCAGGATATGGCCACCTTCGAGGAGGCGCATAAGTCCTTTCACATGACCCTGCTGGACAATGCAGACTCGCCCATGCTGGAACGGTATTGCAGTCAGCTTTACGACCTGAACATCCGCTATCGCTATCTGGCGGCCAGTGGCCCCACCTATCGTCGCCGCGACATTTCTACAGAGCACGAAGAGATCCTTGACGCCGCAGTCCACCGGGACGCCGATACCGCCTCTGCCCGGCTGCTAAGCCATTATCGCCTGACGGGCGACTATCTGACCTCGCATCTGGGCGACCTTTAGGCCGCGTCTGTTTGAGGTGACAACAGCTTGTCAGCCGTATCGCGAGCCGGTGCCGAGAGTTTGATCACTGATGTACAATAGAAAATGCCGAGGGCGCTGCCCCGGCATTCATCTGTGGTTAAGACCGCTGCGTGATCGCAGAGACGGTCAGGCGTAAGACCTCAGGCCCAAGATTTAAGGCCCAAGATTTAGGGAGCTCAGGACCTCAAAACCTCAAGAGCGGGACGAAAGGGTCGACAGCCCAAGCGCCCGAGAGAACGGCGTTCCGCCCCCCGGCATGACCGAATTGCGACGCGGGGTCGAGGACAACAGGGGCATGGGCCAAAAAGCCTTGGACATGAATTTGCCGCCGCTGATCGCAGAATGCGCGTTTCTGTTCTGGCTGACCAGTTTCATCGGCCAAAAGGCGCGGGACATAAAACGCCCTCCACGGATCGCAGACCTGCGCTCGCGGCGCGGTGACAGGGTACGCAGGCCCAGCTGATCTGAAATCAGATTGCGCTTGGCGGAAATTCCCATCGACAAAAAGCGCGGGTGATCTTTCAGAACGCTTGGCGCGTGATCCGGCTGGTCGGGCACTCTGGTCTCGTCGACAACGCCTGCCACATCCATGACGTCGCTTTTGGCGGTCATGTCACGGGCAATGCGCGCGGCGCCCAGCGGCTTGTACGTTGCCCCAATCAGCAACAGGGCGGTGCCCCCGGCCACGTGCTCGGCATAGATCGCAGCAGAGTCTGCCGGCACATGAGCGCGCATCAGCCGCTCTTGCACAGCGGCCTTGTCCGAGCCTGTCACAACCTGAAGCGAGCGCCTTGGAAAGCCCTTCCAGTAGAGTTTGTCTGCCATCGTATCGGCAGCCTTTTCGCTGGCATAAAGCCGAGTAATAAGTGTCGTCATGATACCTCCACCGGGGTTTGTTCAGAGTCTTTGGACA
This sequence comes from uncultured Rhodobacter sp., assembly GCA_937901435.1. The sequence goes on from CALGTJ010000252.1 coordinate 1,666, forward strand.
TCAGCGCGCGCGGATTTTTCTGTGCGCCACGCCGAGCGGTCGGGTCGAGTTGGAATGCCAGGATCATTGCCAGCAGAAGAAATAAAATCTCGATTACGAATACCACATTATACGGGGTCGAGGCCAGCGTTCCAGTTTGATCGGAAAAACCGACGATCAGATCGCGCACGACTCCGGCCAGTGCGATGCCGATCCCGGCGCATGTGGCCTGCACCGCGCCCCATGTCCCAAGCGCCAGACCGATCTGGTCCCGCGGGGCGGCGCGCATGGTTGCGGTCAGCGTGGAATGGCCGAACAGCCCCGCCCCCAGACCCGTGGCAAAGGTGCCGATCAGAAAGGCGGCAATCCCGCCGCCCATCGAGGCGAGGATGATCAGGCCAAAGCCGGGAATGCCCACAAAGGCCCCGATGCGGCCAAGTTTAACGGGTGATCCCCCCGTTCCCAGCACCCGCGAGGCGATGCCAAAGCCGATCAACGTCCCCAGCGCCAGCAGGGCGGTCAGTTTGGTCGTTTGCGCCACGCTCAGGTTCAATGCCTGCCCGCCGTAGGGTTCCAGCAGCACATCTGCCATCCCATAGCCAAAGGTGCCAAGGCCAATCACGATCATCAGGCGTAGCGCGCCGGGCTGCGCCATCAGGCGGGCCAAGGCCTGTTTGAACGGAGCATGGGTCGCCACCCGCATCTGTTGCGCCCGGCCCCGGTCCCGCGCCTCTTGTTTCCAGACGGCCAGCAGGTTCAGCCCTGCCGTCACCACCGCCGTCCCCTGTATGACCTGCACAAGGCGACCGGGCGTATAGGTTTCCAACAGCGCACCATAGACCAGCGCCGCAACCACCATGCCCAGCAACAGCATGACATACATCAGGCCCACCACTTTGGGCTGATCCTCTTCGACCACCAGATCCGTGGCCAGCGCCAGCCCCACCGTCTGCACGATGTGAACCCCTGCCCCGACCAGCAAGAACGCCAGCGCAGCCGCCGAATGGCCGATCCACAACGGCGTGTCATAAGATTCGCCAAAGCCCGACAGCACCAACAGCGCAAAAGGCATCACGGCGAATCCGCCGAACTGATACAGCGTCCCCTTCCAGATATAGGGAATGCGCCGCAGGCCAAGCGCCGAGACATGGGTGTCTGATTTATAGCCGATCAGGGTGCGAAACGGGGCAAAGACCAGCGGCAGCGCCAGCATGATCGCCACGATACTGGCCGGAACCGAAAGCTCTACGATCATCACCCGGTTCAACGTGCCCACCAACAGCACCAACGCCATTCCGACACTGACCTGAAACAACGACAGGCGCAGCAGCCGCGACAGCGGGACCTCCTTGGTCGAAATATCCGCAAAAGGAAGATACTTCGTCCCGACGGACGACAGTTTTTGCAACGCCTTTTTACGGTAATCGAACATCGTCTACGCCCGTTTTATCAAATGTTTTGCGGCAATGCCCGCCACGTCCCGCAAATTGGGGGTCGCGGCACCTGCCAAAACCGGGGCCCGTCGCTCTGATATTCGACGGGCCCGCGGATTATTTTGCAATCAAGGCCGATGATGGCACATCGGCCGAAGCCAGAACATCATTCGGCTTCAGAACCGCCCGCGCTGTCGTGCCGTCCGGAAGAATGACGGTGATCTCTTGGCCGCCGTCCAGCGATGGGCTGACATAGGCGGCTTTGGCCACATCAAGGTCCGCACCGCGCAGCATATCAGCCGACGCGCTGTCCGTGGATCCCAACTCTTTGCCGGTCAGATAGTCGTTGTACCACGACACCTTGCTCAGGACAGCGACGTGAACCGCAAACGATCCAATTGCCACAGCACCAAGAAAGACAGGGACGCCAACGCTTGGCGAAACGACCAACCACATTTTTGCATTGTTCATTGGTGTCTACCCCTTACCCGAGCCAAGGCGTCGAGAACGCAACGAGAATATGTGCAAGCAGAGCAATTGCGCCGAAAACTCGGGTGCCATCGATGAGATAGCTGTGCACTTCCTCTGCCTCACGCAGCGTCAGGCCGGTTGGCCAGACTTTATCAGGATCGTCAGACATATACGGTTCATCCAAATTGATCCTTTGGGAATGCCCTTGAACGCGCCCAGAATAGACGGCCAATGCATGCCTTCGTCCGGTTGCATCACCGCGTCGACACAACCGTAATTTCAGTGTGTCTATTTTTTAGTACATTATCAAGTGTCAACTTATGATGACATAAAATTGAATTATCGCCAAGGCGCTTTGCCCCGGACCACAGGTGAGATTTGCCTTGGGAAAAGAATTTTTTATATATTCTACTCAATGATTTACAAGGACATGACCAAAGCCTGACAGCCCCAAACCATGGGCCTGCTTGCGACCTGTTGCGCGCTGAAACAGGACTTGACAGGGCTAGACTAAGGCTTGACCGGGACTGGGTCGGGCCTGTGAGAGGGGCAGTCGTCACGCCAAAAAGGCCGCGACTCCCTTTTTTTAGGCAATAAAAAAATCGGGCGCCAAGCCCGATTTATGCGGTGTAAAAACCCCCGTCCCCTGCTCAAAAAAGCGGGGCTAAGACCCCGCCTGCCTCAGTCTGACCTAGGGATCAAAGTAGTCGGGATTGGCGCTTGAAATCGCGGCGATTGTTGTGTCCAGCCGGGAAAGATGCAGCATCCCCGTCGCCACCGCCACGTCGGGCTGATGCTGCGTCACCGCCTCAACAATCGAGCGGTGATCGTCCAGCAGTTGGGCCATCCGGTTTTCCTTGGACAGGCTCAACATACACAACCGGTCCACATTCGCCTTTTCGCGCTGGATCACCTCAAAGGCAAAATCGACCTTTGCGATCGTACAGAGGATCTGGTGAAACGCGTAATCCAGCGCCCCGAATTTGTCATAGCGATTGGCCTCGACCGCAGCGGCCTGTTGCGCCAGATTGGCCTCAAGATTTGCCCGGCCAGTGTCGTCACACACCGTCGCCGCGCGCCTGAGGATCTCGGCCTCTACTGCCGCGCGGACAAATCTGGACTTGGCAATCTCGCGCGTCGAAAACCGTTTGACCTCTGTCGCCCGCTGCGGGCGGATCAGCAGCAGATCGAGGTTCTCAAGCCGACTGAACGCGTCGCGCACAGGCTGGCGGGACAGTCCGAATTGCGCGGCGATCTCTGCCTCTGAAATCTTGGCTCCGGGCAGCAGGGACAGCGACGCAATTTCAGCATAAAGGTGATCAAAGACCATATCCACACTTGTCCGGCGCTCTCGCATTTGGCTTGGGTTCGGCAATGTCTTGACCTCTTTTCAACTCTCGGCTTGTTATCCAACAGGGTTGGAAAATGCCAGTTTTTCTTATGTTGCACAGTCGCGGACGCCCAATTTTTCGAAATATGCGCAGAAATAGCGCAAAGCCTCTGCTTTGTTCCGGCCCATAACGACATTGCACGGCGCGGCACCGCTTGAGCAGAACAAGACACGAAAACGACCCGCACATCAATACTAGTATTCCAGTTTGCAGTCACGTATACCCGGGCCGAACGAAAAAAACTCTGATGAAAAGACACTGACCGCCGTTCTCCAAAGGGGTGCGCCTTGCGCGGGAGATGTCTGATCCAACCCAAGAAAGGACGACCTATGAAACTTGAGGGAAAGACTGCGATTGTCACCGGTGGCGGGCGCGATATCGGGCGGGCCTGTGCGATGTCACTGGCGGCGGCCGGGGCCAACGTGGCGATCAACTATTTCGCCAGCAGCGAAGGCGCCGATAGCGCCGTGGCCGAAATCACCGCAGCCGGCGGACGGGCCTTTGCCCTGCAAGGCGATCTGCAAACACAGGACGGTGTCGATGCGCTGGTCAACAAGACCGTGGCCGAATTTGGGAGCGTTGACGTGCTGGTCAACAACTCTGGCGGGCTGATTGCGCGCAAGAAGATCTCTGAAATGTCGCTGGAGCATTGGAACGCGGTGATGGACCTGAACCTGACCAGCACCTTCCTGATGGTCAAGGCCTGCCTGCCCCATATGACGACGGGCGCCATTGTGAACCTTGCCTCGCAAGCCGGGCGGGATGGTGGTGGGCCGGGGTCCGTTGCCTACGCGGCGTCCAAAGGCGCGGTGATGACGATGACACGCGGGCTGGCCAAGGAACTGGGGCCAGACATCCGCGTCAACGCGCTTTGCCCCGGTATGATCGACACGGATTTCCACAACATCCACACCGCCGACGCGGCGCGGCGCGGCTACGAGGCCAACGCCCCCGTCCGCCGTCAGGGCCTGCCAGAGGATGTGGCCAATCTGGTCCTGTTCCTCGCCTGCAATGACAGCGCCTTTATCACCGGCGCGAATGTGGACATCAACGGCGGCGTGCTGTTCAGCTAAGCGATGCGGGGGGCGCAAAAGGGATCATGGTCTCTTTTGCGCCCTTCCAGACACCCCGGAATTTGGCGATCAAATATTTCTGGCCCGCCTGTTTTGAACCAGCATCCCGTGACGGGACGGGCGCAGCGGTGTCCCCAGATCAAACACTCTTTGGATAAGTGCCTCATGCGTCGGCGGAACCGTGTCCAGAGCGCGGCCATCCGCAGCGGCGATCTTGATCTGGTAGACTTGAAACGCATCGCTGACGAATGTTCCGGACCGCAGGTAAGCCGGATCATCCAAGGCCTCGGACAGCGGCACAAACGCGACACTTTCGGCGAAAAGCCGGGCAAAGAACGCATCCGCAACCTCGGTGAAAAAGGCAACCGGATGAATAAGACCGATGCCAATCACCTCGTGCCCAAAGACGTTGCGGCACGTCTGTGCATCATACGCCACCTGCGCCGCTGCATAGTCAACGAACTCTGCCTTCAGACGCTCGGCCTCTTCGACCCGTCCGGTTTGCGTCAAATGCCGCCACGCGCGGTCCCATTCCCACTCAAAGAACCAACTGGTCACGCCTGCGCTTTGATAGCCCAGATGGTCAAGATGCGCGTTCACAGAGACGCGCTTTTCTTCCGTATTGCCCCATAGTTCAAGGGGATGTCGAAAGGCGCGCAACGGGGCTTTGCTGATCCAAGGCGCAAGCAAGTCATCGGCCACGGATATGTCGTGACTAAAGTCGTCGGCAGATGTCAGATTCAGCGAAGGATGTGTATGGGTGTGATTACCGATATGGTGGCCCGCCGCGACCCAGTCGTCCAGAATGCGCGCATAGTCCGGATCAACGTCAAGCGGCCACGAATTGGCAAAGGCAAACACACCTGTCACTCTGTTCCGCTTAAAGGCGTCGATTATTTCGGCGGCGACAGATTGCGGCGTGTGACCGTCCGGCAGCGCGAGATGCGGAAAAACGGGCAGATCGTCCAGGGTAAAGGCCATACGCATGAAATATACTCCTCTGGTTGGGGCAGAGTATCTGCACGTCTGCGCGGTCAGCAAGGACTATCAGACCGCAACAGTCGCAAACCAAACGCAAAACGGCGAGCCGCCGTTTTGTCCGCATCGCGCAACAGACTAGACCCGGCGCGTGGGTCAGCCGACAGGGCTATGGCTGGCGTTTTCGGGCTTTGCGTTTCGCTTGATTGCGATCATCTTGCCGCCGTACCGCACCCTCTGTCCGATTGCCTGCAAAGGCCTGGCTTTTTGAGCCCGCCTTTTGTCACCAGAACCCGGCAATGCCCCAACAGCATCGCAGGCGTTTTCCCTATTGCCTCACCATGCTAGAGACAAGGCACACCCGCCCAACCTGACGGGAACCTGAAGCGTGGCGCGACAGCGCGTCAGCCTGACGTCAGAGACACGCGCTAACAGGCCTCGAAATGACAAGAGAACAGGACATATCATGCGCATTCTGTTGATCGAGGATGACACTGTGCTGGGCGCGGCGGTGCGCGATCAAATCGCTTCGGACAGCCATTCTGTCGACTGGGTGACGCGTCTGGACGAGGCGGGCGATGCGGGTCGCCGGGTATGACCTGATCCTGCTGGACCTGATGCTGCCCGACGGGCGCGGCATCGGTTTTCTCAAATCTCTGCGCGCGCGGGGCGATGTGTCGCCTGTGATCATCCTGACAGCACTTGACCAGATCACCGACCGCATCGAGGGGCTGAACGCGGGGGCTGATGATTATCTGGTCAAACCCTTTGATCTGGCAGAGCTTTCCGCGCGCATCGGATCGGTGGCGCGGCGCTATTCCGGCAACCCCAACCCGATTATCCGCCACGGCGCGCTGGACATCGACCTTGCTGCGCGCAGCATCCAGACCGGTGGGGCCAATGTGGCGCTGACGGCACGCGAATGGGCCTTGTTCGAGGCCTTTCTGTCGCGCCCCAGTCAGTTGCTGTCCAAGTCGCAGCTTGAGGAAAAGCTGTACGCCTTTGACAGCGAGATCGAGAGCAACACGATAGAGGTCCACATCAGCCGCCTGCGCAAGAAACTGGGCGCAAAGGTGATCGAGACAGAGCGTGGCATGGGCTATCGGCTGGGTGCGGGATGAGGGGCGCGGCATGAGGGCATTGAAATTGCCACGCAGCCTTGAGGCGCGACTGGCGGTGTCGTTGGGTGTGCTGCTGACACTGTTGTGGATCACGGCAGCCTCGGTGACGGCGGTGACCCTGCGCGGCGAAGTCGAGGAAGTCTTTGACTCCGCCCTGCAAGAAACCGCGCAACGGCTTTTGCCCCTCGCTGTTGTCGATATTATAGAGCGCGAGGATCAACTCTCCCCCCAACGCCTTGCAGCGGTGCGCGCACATGAAGAGTTTTTCACCTATATCGTGCGTGATGCCCAATGGCGAATCCTGCTGCAAAGCCATGGGGCCGACCCGGGCGTGTTTCCAGATTATGACGGGCCGGGGTTTGGCCAGACCGCGACCCATCGCCTGTACAACGAAGACGCCCTGAGCGGCAGTATTCGCATCACGATGGCCGAACCTCTGGACCACCGCGCCGAGGTGGCGCGCGAGATCCAGATGGGGCTTGGCCTGCCGCTGCTGGTGGTGATCCCGGTCGCCCTGCTGATCATCGTGCTGGCCGTGCGTGCCAGCCTTGCCTCGCTGCGCCGCTTTCGCGCGCGTCTGGAAACCCGCACCGCGCGCGATCTGTCAGCGGTTCCCGCAGAGGGGATTCCGTCAGAAATCGCCCCGATCGCCGCCACGCTGAACGGGCTGTTGTCGCGTTTGCAAGACGCCTTTGACGCCGAACGCAGCTTTGCCGCCAATGCCGCGCATGAGGTGCGCACGCCGCTGGCCGGGGCCATCGCACAAGCCCAACGCCTGCAATCCGAAACCGCAGACCCCGCCGCCAAGGCCCGTGCGGGCGAGATAGAGGCGACGCTGAAACGCCTCACCCGCCTGTCGGAACGGCTGATGCAACTGGCCCGCGCCGAAGGCGGTCGGTTGCGGCTGGATCAGGCCCATGACCTGCGGCAGGTGGCGCGGCTTGTGATCGACGACATGAGACACCTCAGCCCCGCAGGGCGGATCACCCTAAGCCTGCCCGATCATGCGGTGATGTCCGACCTTGACCCGGACGCCTTTGGTATCCTGTGTCGCAACCTGATCGACAACGCCCTGCGCCACGGCGATGACAGCGCTCCGGTCGAGGTTTCCCTTGATCAGGACGGTCGGTTCCGCGTCGCAAATGCCGGCCCTGTTCTGCCCGCCGAAACGCTCGCCCAACTGACCGCAAGGTTTCAACGCGGCGCAAGCGAGGCCGAAGGCAGCGGGCTGGGCCTTGCCATCGTCGCCGCTATCGCAGAGAGGATCGCCAGCCCGTTGATCCTGCGCTCTCCGCGCGAGGGGTCAGAAACGGGGTTCGAGGTCAGCCTGACGTTGCCAACGCCCTAGATCTTTAGATCCTGGACTCCGGTGTCAATGTGCGGGGCCCAAAACGCCACGCTTTCAGCAATCTGCGCGATCACCTCGCGGTCATTTGGCTCGCGCTCCTTGAACGACAGTTCCAGACAGATCTCATTGTCCTGCGCGCCGCCCTGCGCAAAGGCGGCGAGCAGTGGCGCGGGGTGAATGCGGCCGCGCGCGTTGAAGTCTGCGGTAAAGGGGCGATGCCCCCCCTTGTCCATAAGACTTTGCTTTATATGGATGATCGGGCTGACGCGCGGCACCGCGCGCGCCCATGCGTAGGGGTCAAAGTCATCGGCATTGGCGCTGGTCACATCGCCGTGGTCAATGTCGGCCATCATCCACATCGGCACCGCCATGTCTGCCGCACTCAGGCGGTCTTGCAGGGCCAGCGCACCCTCAATGGTCTCGCCAAACTCGCGGCCCACGCTCATCGGTTCCCAAAAGACATAGCCCAGCCCGGCGGCCTTGGCGTGCTCTGCCACCTCGGCCCAACAGTCAATCGCAACGCGGATCAGATCCTCTCGCCGCTGCGGATCGTCAAAATCCCGGTAGGTGAAAATCGCAAACTGAGTCCCCAGCGACGTGCCACCCAGATCGGCGGTAATATCGGCAAATGTCTTGAACCAATCCACATAATAGCGCCGCACATCTGCATCCGGATGGCCAAAGTGGTTCAGCCGCCCATAAGGCCCGGTCATCCCGCTTGTGACGCGCACGCCTGTCCGCTGCAAGGCACGCTGCATCTGCCGGGTCAGGCGGCGGATCACGGGGGCGGGCCAGCTTGGGTTGATAAACTCATGGGTCAATTGCAGATCGCGAATGCGCAGATCGCGCGCGACCGTGTCGATCAGGTCATCCGGATCGGCGAAGCGGTTGACCAAAGGATTCGTGTTCAGCGACAGGGTCAGCGGCATCAGGGCCTCGCAAAACTGAAATCGGGGAGGATATAATCGGGCATGGCACTGGCGCGGCAGTGGTCCAGCAGTTCTGCCTCTGACAGCTCTACATGCAGGCCTGTACGCACCAGTGCGGTCGCAAACCCCGCCGCCTGCCCGCCCGCAATGTCATGGGCCGGGCTGTCCCCGATGCACAGCACACGGGCCGGATCGATCCCGCCCAGCCTGTCGTGGGCGACGCGGTAGATCAGGGGAAAGGGCTTGCCCACCCAATCCACATGACCGCCAAGCTGTTCATATAGCTGCGCAATCGTGCCCGCGCCAAAACTTTGCCCCATCGCGGTCAGCATCATCATATCGGGGTTCGTGCAATAGGCGGGCACGCCGCGCTCTGCCGCCGGGATCAGCCATTCGCGGTAATGTTCCAGCGTAATTTCATCACCCCGACTGCCCGCAATGATCAACAGTTCGGCGTGCCCGGCCTGTTCCACCTGCGTCAGGGCCAGCCCCTCTATCGACGACAGGTCATCGTCTCGCGAATGCACCCAGACGGCGGCCCCTTCGGCAATATCCACGCCGATGCGCGCCGCGATTTCGCTGTAAGCTGCCTCACCAGACGACAAAACGCCAAAATAGTTTTCGCGCGCAAAGCCCAGCCGGGACAGGCGCGCCTCGTTCGGGGCGGCGCGTTTGCCGGAATTGGACAGCAGCAGGATGTCCTTGCCCGTGCTGGCAAGCTGAGATAGAGCCGCAGGGCCCTCAGGGTAGCAGCCCGAACCGTTGAGCAAGACGCCGAACTGGTCAATCAGAAAGGCATCAAACTGCGGCGCAAGGGCGGCCAGAGTGGTGGTCATGGGCGTCGTCCTCATGCGCCCGCTTTCGCCAGCAGCGCCGCGCCATAGGCCGCCTCGCCCGACAGCGGTGCTTGCATCACCACCTTCAGACGGCGTTCGCGAATGCGGGTCCATGTGGCGTTGGCCGCACCGCCGCCCACCGTCCTGACAGAGCGCAAGGCAGGCGCACCAAGCTCTGCCAGACGGGAATAGGCCAGCGCCTCTATCCCCGCGATCCCCTCAAAGATGGCCTTGAGGTGATCACTGTCCGACGCGGGGCGCGGTGTCAAAACGGGCGCCAGATCGGGGTCGTTGATCGGAAACCGCTCGCTCGGTTTGGACAGCGGATAGTAGGACAGGCCTGTGTCACTCTCTGGGTCGATCCGGGCGCTGAGCGCCTCAAGATCCACGCCCGGAAATTCAGACAGCAGGACATTTCCGCCCGTGTTGGACGCGCCCCCCGCCAGCCAGAGACCCAGCACCTTATGGCTGTAGATGCCATAGGCGGGCGCAAAGATCGGTGCGTCCGACAGCAGCTTTATCGTCAAGGTCGTGCCCAAGGCTGTCACGCCGTCACCCGCCTCTGACGCGCCTGTCGCCAGAAAGGACGCGCAGCCGTCAGTCGTACCCGCCACCACGGCGCAGTCGGGCGAGAGGCCAAAACCGTTCGCCCCCACCTGCCCCACGGCTGCGCCCGGAGCGACAACCCGTGGCAGCAGGTCCGTGTCAATGATCTCGCCCACCCAAGCGGGCCATTCACGCGCCACCGGATCATAGCCGGTTTTCAGCGCGTTATTCTCGTCACTGACCCAGATCCTGCTGAACTGCCCCGCAATCCAGTCGGCCTGATGGATCACACGCGCAGGTCCAAGGGCGGCCAGTTGCACCGCACGCGCCAAGGCGCTGGACGCCCCGCGCGCAGCGGTGGTTTCCGGCGAAGCGGCGGTGATGCGCGCCAGCAGGTCCGCGTCATGGCAGGCGTCGTTATACATCAGCCCATCCGCCAGCGGTTGCCCCTGCGCGTCAATCGCCAGCATGGTGCCAGAGGTTCCATCCACTGCCAAGGCCCTGATATCGCTTGCATCAATGGGCACCAAAGCCGCACGCAGAGCGGTCTGCACAGCGGCCCACCAGATCGCAGGACTGCGCATGTTGGGCCCGTGATCTGCCATGGCTGATTTGCCCCCACTGACAACCGCGCCATTAGTGTCGATCACCAGCGCGCGCGCGCCAGAGGTGCCAAGGTCAATGCCGAGGAACAGCTCAGGCATTCAGGGCCTGCCGATATTTCTCTGCGTCCCAGTTCAGCAACGCTCCGTTCTCTTCCAGTGTCAGATAGCGCAACTCTGCGCCCTCCGGCACCCGCATCAGCACATCACCCAGACAGCGCGCCAAGGCCTGCGCGCCCGCCGAGGCATCCGCGCGCAACAGGGCGCCTTTGCCGGGGATCAACACAAAGGGCGGCGTGTCACCCTGTGGCGGTGCATCGGCTGCCAGCGCGCCGACGCCGCAAAAGATCACGTGATCGGGGTACAGGCTGCCGCCCGTGGCCATGGCAAGGCGTGCGGGATCACGCGCGATATGGCTCAGGCTTGGCGGGCCAGCGACCCAGCCATCCGGCAGATCGCCCAGATCCGCCGCCTGCACCGGAACAGGGTCAAGGCGCAGCGCGTCATGCACACGGGCCAGCAGGTCGTCGCCCTCTGCGACACTTTCGGCGGCCACAATGATCCCGTGATTGCCAAGTACCACCACATCCGCGCCCGTCGCCACGATGGCGCGCACATGCCCGGCCAGATTAGCCCCCGGTTTGACGTAAGGAACAATGCCCCAGTTGAACCCATCCAGCTTGGCGGCGATGGCCTGTTTCGGGTCGGCCTGCACCGCGTGGGCCAGCGTGTAGATGCAATGGGCGTGCAGCACGACGCGCTGCGGGAAAACCGCATGCAGCGAGGTTTCGATCGAAGGGCGCAAGCCGCCGGGGATCAGCGCAAATTCCTGTGGCTGATCGGCCCGCGCCTCGCCGCGCTCAAGGCTGGCGCGCATGGCGGGCAGATCGCAGGGCACGAAAATATCCTTGTCCAAAGCCTCGGCCAGCAGGGTGCCAGAGGCCTTGATCCACATCACATCGCCCTCTTTGACAGAGGTATTGCCCCCCGCCGCCTGTATCAGCATCGGATCGGCCCCGATGTGGGCGGACAGCGCGGCAAGCGCGGGCAGATCGGGGGGGCGTGTCATGCTGATTTTTCCACTGTGCCGTTGAACCATGCGGTAAATTCGGCAATCTCTGCCGCACTCATATGCAGGTTTTCCTTGGTGCGCCGAAACAGGATGTCTTCGGCGGTTTGGGCCCATTCCTGCGCGCAGAGATAGCGCACTTCGGCCTCATAAAGGCGCAGACCAAAGCGCTGGCCCAGCCCGTCAAGCGAGGTCGCCGCACCGATGATCCCACGCATCCGTGTCCCGTACAGCCTGCCCCAGTGGGCCGCCAGATCGCGCGGCAGCCATGGGTATTCGCGCTGAATATCCGACAGGAAGGCCACGTAATCTGCCTTTGGAATATCGCCCCCCGGCAGCGTCGCGCGGGCGGTCCAGTCGCGGCCCATCCGGGGAAAGGTGGCGGCGAGTTTCTGCATGGCGTGTTCGGCCAGTTTGCGGAACGTGGTGATCTTGCCGCCAAAGACGTTCAGCAGGGGCGCGCCGCCGCTGGTTTCCAGATCGAACACATAATCGCGCGTCACGGCAGAAGGGTTTCCTGCCCCATCGTCATATAAAGGCCGCACGCCGGAAAAGCTTTGCACAACGTCGTCGGGGCGCAGTTCCTGCTTGAAATAGCGGTTCACGGCGGCCAGCAGATAGTCGATCTCGCTTTGATCGGCTTTGACCGCCTCTGGTGCGCCGTCATAGGCGATATCCGTCGTGCCGATCAGCGCCTTGTCGCCCTCATAGGGGTTGATAAAGATCACGCGCTTGTCGTGGTTCTGCACCAGATACGCCTGCGGTCCGTCCCAGAATTTCGGCGTGATGATATGCGATCCCTTCACCAACCGCACCTGACGCGGGCTGTTGGTGCCTGTCACGCGGCCAATGATATCGGTGACCCAAGGCCCCGCCGCATTGACCAGCGCGCGGGCCTTGTAGTGGCGCGCACCGTCCGGCGTTTGCACCGAGATCGCCCAGAGACCGCCCTCGCGCCGCGCAGATGTGCAGGCAGAGCGGGTCAGAACCTCTGCGCCCTTTTCGGCGGCATCCACGGCGTTCAGAACCACGAGGCGGCTGTCATCGACCCAGCAGTCGGAATACTCGAAGCCCTTGAGATATTTATCCTTCAGCGGCGCACCTTCGGGATCACGCTTGAGGTTGAGCGTGCGCGTTCCCGGCAGTTTCTTGCGCCCTCCAAGGTTATCGTAAAGGAACAGGCCCAGCCGGACCAGCCACGCCGGGCGATCCAGCGGCGAATGGGGCAGCACAAAGCGCATCGGCCAGATGATATGGCTGGCCGCGTTCAGCAGCACCTCGCGTTCGATTAGCGCCTCGCGCACCAGCCGGAATTCGTAATACTCAAGGTAACGCAAGCCGCCATGCACCAGCTTGCCAGAGCGCGACGAGGTGCCCTGCGCCAGATCGTCCTTTTCGCAGAGCACGACCGACAGGCCACGCCCCGCCGCATCACGCGCAATCCCTGCGCCGTTGATACCGCCACCGATAACGAAAAGATCGACCGTCTCACTCATTACATTGGGTCCTTGGCATTAGGTTGGATCCTTGGATTGCACGCCATAGCTTTCAAAACCTTTGGCGGTCTCGGTGATTTGCGCGTCCGACAGCACAACACCGCCGCCAATGGTCAGGGCGTGGTAATATTGATGGGCCAGCGCCTCTAACTCTCCGGCCAGCCACATGGCGCGGGTCAGATCAGCCCCACCCACGACCATACCGTGATTGGCCATCAGACAGCCGTTGCGCCCCACCATCGCCTTTAGAATATTGTCCGACAGCTCTGCCGTGCCATAGCGCGCATAATCGCAGACCCACACATCCGCCCCCCCGAAGGCCGCTATCATATAGTGGATCGCAGGGATCGGCTTGTGGGCGACCGCCAGCACAGTACACCACGGCGCATGGGTATGGACCACCGCATTGATATCGGGGCGCGCGCGCAGGATATCGCGGTGAAAGCGCCATTCGGACGAGGGCTTTTTCGGCCCCTCCCAGTCGAAGTCATCCGAGGTCAGCGACATGCGCGCGATCTGATCCGGCTGGATCACATCATAGGCCACGGCAGAGGGCGTGATCAGCATGTCGTTGCCCCCACTCTCTGGGTCGCGCACCGATACATTTCCGGATGCGCCCCGGTTTAGCCCGTCGGCCTCTAGTTTCTTGCAGGCGTCGATAATGTCTTGGCGGATGCTCATTGGGTCACCTTGGGGATCAATTTGGGGGGATCAACATGGGTTGCGCGGGGGCTCGCCCGCGATGTAACGGCGCACTTCTTCGGCGGCTTGTTCAGCCGCAAAGGTGACGGTGCGCACAGAGGCCCCGGCGATATGGGGGGTAAGGGTGACATTCGGAAGTTGCAGCAGCGGCCAGTCGGCAGGCACCGGTTCGACGCCAAAGGTTTCCATCATCGCGCTGCCGATCTCGCCCTTGACCAGCGCGTCGTAAAGGTCGTCGTAATTGCACATCGGCCCCCGCGCGGTGTTCACGAAAAGCGCGTCGTTTTTCAT
>CALGTJ010000253.1 GCA_937901435.1 uncultured Rhodobacter sp.
CTCTGACGCGGGCCGAGACCTATGGCCCTCTGCGCGATCTCGAGGCTTTGGTGGATGAGTATTTTGAGGCTGCGGGCGTTGATCCGCGTCGCATCGCCCATCTGCGCCGCGAGATCCTGTCTTTGACGGCCACCACGGGGTTAGATCTTGATGTCGGGATGACGGGCCGGGACGAGGACACCGATCTGGCCAAACTGGACGCCTATCTGTGCGAGTTGAAAGAGGCGCAGATCAGGGATGGTTTACACATCTTTGGGCAGTCGCCTGTTGGTGTTTTGGAACGGGATCTGACGCTGGCCCTTCTCCGCGTGCCACGTGGCGTCGGGCGCGGAGCAGATGCGTCGTTGATCCGTGCCTTGGCGGGTGATTTTGGGATGGTCTTTGATCCGCTGGATGTGGATATGGCAAGCCTTTGGAAGGGTGCAAAGCCTGGCGATCTGGTCGCTGTCAGTGACGATCTCTGGCGCACTGCGGGCGATGCTGTCGAACGGTTGGAACTGTTCGCGTTGAGTTTGCTGGATGGCGCTGTGATCGCTCCGGGAGAGGCAAGTGCCGCTGTGTTGCACTATGCCACGACGGACTTGCGGCCTGTTCTGCGCAGGTGTGGAGAGATGGAGGGCGCGGGCCTTCTCACCGCCCTTGCAGGGCACTTCGTCGCCCCGGGGCCATCCGGCGCGCCAACGCGCGGACGGCCCGACACGCTGCCAACCGGGCGCAATTTTTATAGCGTGGACAGTCGCGCGGTGCCGACGCCCACCGCTTGGGCCTTGGGGTGGAAGTCAGCAAACCTATTAATCGACAAGCACTTGCAGATCCACGGTGACTGGCCGCGCACCATGCTGCTGACCGCGTGGGGCACCGCGAATATGCGCACCGGGGGCGATGACATTGCGCAATGCCTTGCGCTGATGGGGGTCAAGCCGCAATGGGATAGCGCGAACCGGCGGGTCACCGGATTCGAGGTCATCCCGCACACGGCCCTCGGGCGGCCCCGCGTAGATGTGACCCTGCGGGTGTCCGGCTTTTTCCGCGATGCTTTCCCACAGCAGATGGCCTTGGTTGATAGCGCTGCGCGCGCTGTGATGGCTCTGGACGAGCCTGAGGATGTGAACCCCGCAGCCAAGCGCGCCCGTGATGAAGGATCTACGTTGCGGGTTTTCGGGTCCAAACCCGGTGCCTATGGCGCGGGCTTGCAGGCGATGATTGATGAGCGGCTTTGGGCGAATAAGGCCGATCTGGCCGCCGCTTATCTGGAGTGGGGCAGCTATGGCTATGGCGCGGGGGCCGAGGGCGCGCAGAACACAGAGGCGTTCAAAGCGCGGTTGAGCCAGACTGAGGCCATCGTGCAAAATCAGGACAACCGAGAGCATGATCTGCTGGATTCCGACGATTATTACCAGTTCGAGGGTGGTGCGGCGGCTGCGGTGGCAACGCTTCAGGGTCGCGACAGGCCGATTTACCACAACGACCATTCCCGACCGGAACGCCCGGTCATTCGCACGTTAGAGGATGAGATCGGGCGGGTCGTGCGGTCTCGTGTGGTCAATCCCAAGTGGATCGACGGGGTCAAACGGCACGGCTACAAGGGCGCATTCGAGATCGCCGCGACCGTCGATTACATGTTTGCCTTTGCGGCCACCACGGGCGCGGTGAAAAGCCACCACTTTGATCTGGTGCATACCGCTTTCCTCGAAGACGACGACACGCGCGAATTTATCGCAACCCATAATGCCCCGGCCCTGCGCGAAATCGCTCAGCGGCTGAGCGAAGCGATGGATCGCGGGCTTTGGGTGCCAAAGTCAAACTCGGCCCGCGCGTTGATCGAGAGGCTGCTATGACGCCAAGGCTATTACGTGCAGAAGAGGGGCGGCTTTCCGAGGCCCTGCGGGTGATCCAAGTCGCCTTTGCAGAACATGACGGAAGCGTCGACCCTCCGTCTTCGATGCACCGTCTGACTCTCACGGATCTGGAAGCCCCCGGCAAAGAGGTTTGGTCTCTTGGGCCGGAACCGCGCGCGGTGGTTGTTCTAACGCCTCAATCCGGGGCGCTCTACCTGGGCAAGCTTGCCGTCCTGCCAGAGTATCGCGGTCATGGGCTATCGCGTATCCTTGTAGAACATGCCGCGAAACGGGCGATGCAGCTGGGGCTAAGCTATCTCGTGCTTGAGACGCGGATCGAGCTGATTGACAACCATGCGGCCTTTGCCAAGATGGGCTTTGTCAAGATTACCGAGACGGCACACCCCGGTTACGGCCGACCAACCTCGATCAAGATGCAGCGGGCCCTCTCTTAAGGCGCGATCAGACAATCAATGTCAAACACGCCATCGCCACCAATCCCGCCCACCTCATAAGCCGTGCAACTGAGCCTCTTTGGACGAATAGGGCGCAACGCCTCATCCGCGCCGGGACAGGCGATGTCAGAGACAATAATATTCGTATCATCCCGCACAGATCGCGGCAGCACGGCACAGCCGCTGGTGGTTTCTATCGCTTTGACGGCCTTTAGAATAATCTCTCGCCGTGTCGGGGCCCATTCCGCATTGGTGCGGATCACCTCGGCCTCGTAACGCGTATGCCTGACCGAGAAATCAGACCCGTCCACAGTCAGCTTTTTCGCCGGAATATCGGAAAACGCCATGCTGGGGCTGTCACAGGCGGACAGCCCCAGCATGGCGAAACAGAGGACGCAGGTCCACCAGAGAGGCATGTTGATACGCATAGAATTACTCTGCGCTGAGTCGGTTACCGGATGGTTAACCATCCTCTTGTGATTGCGCCTGAGGCAAAAACCACCCATGTATAGGGCCAAGCCCGCAGCGGAGGACCAAGATGACCGACGACACCGAACGCCACGCGATGAAAATGGCCAAGAAGAAGGCCGCACGCGACAAGATCATGGCCACCAAGACCGACCAGAAGGGCCTGATCATCGTCCACACCGGCAAGGGCAAAGGCAAATCCACCGCCGGCTTTGGCATGATCTTTCGCCATATCGCTCACGGGTTTCAATGCGCTGTCGTGCAGTTCATCAAGGGCGGCATGTCCACTGGCGAACGTGACCTGATCCTCGACAAATTCAGCGACACCTGCGCGTTTCACACCATGGGCGAAGGCTTTACCTGGGAGACACAGGATAAATCCCGCGACACGGAAATGGCGCAGGCCGCGTGGGAAAAGGCCAAGGAATTGATCCGCGACGAGGCCAACAAGATGGTCCTGCTGGACGAGATCAACATCGCCCTGCGCTATGACTACATCGACATCGCGGATGTGGTGGCGTTCCTGACGACCGAAAAGCCCCACATGACCCATGTGGTTCTGACAGGCCGCAATGCCAAGGAAGAGCTGATCGAGATTGCGGATCTGGTGACCGAGATGGAACTGGTGAAGCACCCCTTCCGGTCAGGCATCAAGGCGCAGATTGGGGTGGAGTTTTGACCAAAGGCTGCGGGCGCGCCTAAACCGACGCCGCCAGCAGTTGTTGCGAATAGGGATGCTGCGCCTGCATGGCGCGCAGGGCGGCGACGTCCATGATCTCGACGATTTCTCCGTCTTTCATCACCGCAAGGCGACCGCACATATGGCCCACCACGGACAGGTCGTGCGAAACCATGACGTAGGTCAGCCCATGCTCTGCCCGCAGATCCGTGAGCAGGTTGAGGATCTCGGCCTGCACAGATACATCCAACGCAGAGGTCGGTTCGTCCAACAGCAGGATACGCGGTTCAGGTGCAAGCGCGCGTGCGATGGCGACGCGCTGGCGTTGGCCCCCGGACAGTTGATGCGGATAGCGAAACCGAAAGTCGCGCCCTAAACCCACATCATCCAACAGCTTGACCACGCGCGCCTCGATATCGCTGAATCCATGCAGGTGTAGCGTCTCGCCCAGAACCTGATCCACCGAATGACGCGGATGCAGCGAGGCGTAGGGATCCTGAAACACCATCTGCACAGTCTTGTAGAACGATTTGGGGCGGCGTTTTGGAACTGGCTGACCGTTGACCTTGATCTGGCCATTCCATGTTGGGTTCAGCCCGACGATGGCGCGCAGAATGGTGGATTTGCCAGACCCGCTCTCCCCGACAATCCCGAAACTGTCGCCCTCGGCCACGTCGAAACTGGCGCTCTTTACCGCATCCACACGATCACGCCCGCCGCCGAACCAGACGTTCAGGTCTTTCACGGAAAGCATACTCATAGGCGCGCGCTCACACTTGGGGCCTTGGCCCATTCCGGGTCACGTTTCAGCACCTCTAACCTCTCTCGTGGGGCATCTAGACGAGGCAGAGAGTTCAGCAAGCCACGTGTATAGGGGTGTTTGGCGTCATGTAGTTTATCCGCATCGCAGACCTCGACGATGCGGCCGGAATACATGATCAGCACCCGGTCACAGAAATCCGCAACAAGGTTCAGGTCGTGGCTGATAAAGATCAGGCCCATACCGCGATCCTTGACCAGCGTGTCGATGATATCCAGCACCTGACGCTGCACCGACACATCCAGCGCAGAGGTCGGTTCGTCCGCGATCAGGATTTCCGGGTTGGGGATCAGCATCATCGCGATCATGATCCGCTGGCCCATACCGCCGGACATTTCGTGTGGATAGGCCCGCATGACACGTTCCGGGTTGCGGATCGACACGGCCTCTAACATCTCCAGCGCCTTGGCATAGGCCACGGATTTGCTGGCTTTGTTGTGCAGGCGAAACGCCTCTATGATCTGCGCGCCGACGGTCATTACGGGGTTCAGCGAGAATTTGGGGTCCTGCATCACCATCGAAATCCGCTGCCCACGCACGTCGCGCATTTCGCGTTCGGTTTTCTGCATCAGGTCCACGCCTTCCAGCGAGATCTGATCAGCACTTACCATCCCCGGCGGGCTGATCAGGCGCAGGATCGCACGGCCCGTCATAGATTTGCCAGAGCCGCTTTCACCCACAATGCCGAGACGTTCACGCCCAAGGGTAAAGGACACGCCGCGCACGGCATCAAAGACACCTTGGCGGGTCGGGAATTTGACCCAGAGGTTTTCGACATCCAGCAGGGTCATTTTTCGCTATCCTTCGGGTCTAACACGTCGCGCAGGCCGTCTCCGAGCAGGTTGAAGGCCAGTGAAACGGTAAAGATCGCCATGCCCGGCACGGTCGCCACCCACCAATGGTCTAGGATGAACCGGCGCCCTTCGGAAATCATTGCGCCCCATTCCGGGCTGGGCGGTTGTGCGCCAAGACCAAGAAAGCCAAGGCCAGCAGCGGCAAGGATGATCCCGGCCATATCTAGCGTGACGCGCACAATCAGCGAGGAAATGCAAAGTGGCCAGATGTGTTTCGTGATGATCCGAAGCGCGCCCGCCCCTTGCAGGCGAATGGCACTGATGTAATCGGACGAGCGGATGGTCAGTGTTTCGGCGCGCGCGATGCGGGCATAGGGCGGCCAGGCGGTCAGCGAAATCGCCAGCACGGCGTTTTCGATCCCGGCGCCTAGAGCGGCTACGAAAGCCAGCGCAAGAACAAGGCGGGGAAAGGCCAGAAAGATATCGGTGATCCGCATCAGGATCTGATCAGTCCAGCCGCCCACATATCCCGCAACCGTGCCGACCAGCAGACCGGTGATCGGCGCAATCAGGGCGACGAGGCCCACGATATACAGCGTGATACGCGAGCCATAGATCAGACGGCTGAGGATATCGCGCCCTAGGCTGTCGGTGCCCAGCGGATGACCCTCTGACCAGAGCGGTTGCAGGCGGTTGCCCAGTTCTTGTGCATAAGGGTCGTGTGGCGCCAACAAGGGCGCGGCAAAGGCGATCAGCACCAGAATGATCAGAATCCACAGACCGATCATCGCCATCGTATTGCTGCGAAACGACAGCCAGCCTTTGTACAGCGCCGACATCTTGGCGTGACGGCGCGAGGTGGGCGTGTCGGTCAGTAGCCAGGACCGTAGGGTTTCCGCCATCTATGTCGCCTCTTTATTTCTCACGCTACTTAGCACGGGGATCGAAGACCTTGTACAGCAGGTCCGAGAAGATATTGAGCAGGATAAACACCAGCCCAACGACGACCGTTCCGCCAAGAACGGCGTTCATATCGGCACTCAGCAGGGCGGTGGTGATATAGCTGCCGATGCCCGGCCAGCTGAAGATGATCTCTGTCAGCACCGACCCTTCCAGCAACCCGGCATAGCTTAGCGCGATCACAGTGATCAGCTGCACCCGGATGTTCTTGAAGGCATGTCGCCATATGACGGCAGATTCGGACATGCCCTTGACCCGTGCGGTGATGATATATTCAGCGCTGAGTTGTTCCAGCATGAAAGACCGTGTCATGCGACTGATATAGGCCAGCGAGTAGTAGCCCAGCAGCGAGGCGGGCAGAACGATATGGCTAAGGGCGTCTTTGAACACGTCCCAATTGCCATCCAGAATGCTGTCCACAAGGATCATGCCTGTTACGGACGGCACGATATCCACGTAAAAAATCCCGACACGACCCGGCCCTCCGACCCAGCCAAGGATGCCATAAAACACCAGCAGACCCATCAGACCCAGCCAAAAGATCGTCATCGAATAACCCACCAGCGCCACGACGCGGGCCAGTTGGTCGATCCACGACCCCCGACGCACAGCAGCCACAACGCCAAGCGGGATGCCCAGCACAATGCCGATCAAAACGCCCAGCGTGGCAAGTTCCAGCGTCGCGGGAAAGACCCGCGCGATGTCATCCGCCACAGGGCGGGCGGTCAGCAGGGATTTGCCAAAATCGCCGTGGATCACATCCCAGACGTAAATGCCAAATTGCACGATCAGCGGACGGTCAAGGCCAAGCTCTGCATAGGCCTGATCATAGGTGGATTTGCTGGCCTGTTCCCCGACGATGGCCAACACCGGATCGATTGGCATCACGCGACCAATGATGAAGGTGATGAACATCAACCCGAGCATGGTCACGATGATGGACCCAAGCGTCAGAAACGTCGCCCGGATCCAAAGTTCGAGAGGCGCCTTGTGGCGCCCCCCGCCGTTGTTATCGGCAAATGCCATTTACTTGGTGATCTGCCAGTAAGACGCCGAAGTGATCGCCTGTCCGGTAGAGAAGTGCATGACGTTGTCCCGCAGGGCGGATTGTTCAATTTGCTGGAACAGGATCGCAAACGGAGAGACCTCGCGGAACTCTGACTGAATATCCAGATACATCTGAACGCGTGCGTCGCGGTCATTCTCGATCACGGCGGCATCGACCTTGGCGTTCAGATCGCCCACGTCCCATGCATTGCGCCATGCCAGCAGGCCCGTTGCGCCCGCTTCGTCAGAGTTGTCGGGGTTATAGGCGAATGTGCCCGCATTGGTCTGTGGATCTGGATAGTCCGGACCCCAAGCGCCGATATAGACATCCAGTTCCCGTGCCCGGTAGCGGGCCAGGATCGCCTTGGCCGTTCCCACGGTGATGTTCAGCGTGATCCCGGCCTGTGCAAAAGTGTTCTGCAAGGACTGCGCAATCTCGATACGGTCCTGTGCCTCGCGCACACCGGCCTCGATGGTGAATTCGCCAACACCGGCAGACGCCAGCAGTTCCTTGGCCTTTTCGACGTTCAGGCTGAAGGGGTTTTCATCCGACGCGCCCAGATAGGTCGCGGGCAGAAAGTTCTGGTGGATGGTGTACTGCCCTTTGAGAAAGCTGTCGCGCATCCCGGCGTAGTCCACCAGATATTTGATCGCCTGACGGACCTCTGGCTTGGACAGTTCAGAGTGCTTCTGGTTCAGCGAGACATACATCAGGCGACCCTTCAGCTCGTCCTCGATCTTGACGCCATCCGCTGCTGTTGCGCCAGCCACGTCCTCGGGGTTGAGGTTACGGGCGACGTCGATGTCGTTGCGTTCCAGCATCAGACGCTGGGTCGCGCTTTCCTGCACGTGACGCACGATCACACGCTCCATCGCGGGGGCACCAAGGTAGAAATCAGGGTTCGAGGTCAGCGTGACGCTTTCATTCGGCTTCCACCCTTGCACCTTATAGGCACCGGATCCGGCAGAATTCGTGGCCAGCCACGTGTTGCCCATGTCACCGTCGACTTCGTTTTCCATGACGGTCTTCATGTCGACAATAGAGCCGATCGTGGCCGTCATACAGTTCAGAATAAAGGACGTCGCATAGCGCTTGTCGGTGGTGATTGTCAGGGTGTTGCCATCCGCCACAATCGTCTCTGCCACGTTTTCAGGCGTGAACCCGAATTGCGTCAGGATGAATGACGGCGTCTTGTTCAGGATCACCGCACGACGCAGCGAAAACTCGGCGTCTGCCGCAGTCACCGGGTTACCCGAGTGAAAAGTCACACCCTCGCGCATGGTAAAGGTGATGGTCTTGCCATCCTCGGACACGGTCCAGCTTTCAGCCAGATCAGGCTGATAGCCTGCTTTCAGGTCCAGAGGGTCAAAGTTGACCAGCTTGCCATAAACGTTGCGGATCACATCGGAACCGGCAAATTCAAAGGATTGGGCTGGGTCCAGCGTGGTGATGTCGTCGATGCGGTTGGCGATTACCAGCATGTTCGCCGGTGTCTCTGCCACGACAGCGAAAGACGTGACATTGACCGCAAGGCTGATCGCGGCCGTTGTCAGTAATCGGTTGAAAGCATTCATATCTTGGTCCTCTCTGTTGTTGTCATTCTGTAAAACGCGTTGGTTCCAGGGATCACTGCCCCCATGTTTTTTCCAACACGCGCAGCCAGTTTTCATGGCATAGCTTCGTCATCAGCGCATCATCATATCCATGCGCTTGCATCGCTTGTCTCAGGTTGGGCAGATCGTCCAACCCGGTCACATCCTCTGGCACCACGGCCCCGTCATAGTCCGACCCAAGGCCGACACGATCCTCGCCCAGATGCGTCATCAGATAGTCCAGATGCCGTAACATCTGGTCCAGAGGCACGTCAGAGCGCATTTGACCGTCTTCGCGCAAGAAAGCGACCGCGAAGTTCAACCCTACCATGCCATCGCTGTCCTTGATCGCCGCAAGCTGTCGGTCTGTCAGGTTCCGCGAATGAGGACAAATCGCATGGGCGTTCGAATGGGTTGCGACCAGCGGTTTGCGGGAATGTTTTGCAACATCCCAAAACCCTGCCTCATTGAGATGCGACAAATCAATCATGATCCCCAACGCATCGCAACGTTTGACCAATCGCACACCCAGATCTGTCAGACCGTCCCCAATGTCGCCGTCGCTGGGATAACGAAAGGGAACGCCATGCCCGAAAATCGTCGGACGGCTCCAAACCGGACCGAGAGAGCGCAGGCCCGCGTTATACAAAACCTCAAGCCCGCGCAGGTCCGGGTCAATCGCCTCTGCGCCCTCGATATGAAAGATCGCGGCGATGATCCCATTGGCCAAAGCGGCACGAATATCGGCAACGCTGCGACAGATCTTCAGGCCGCCACGCGCCTCAAGTTCGAACAGGATGCCCGCCATCGACATGGCGACAGGCAGCGCGTGGGTCCAGTCAATCGGATCGGGCAGCGGCAGGTCGTAACTTGGTTGAGTCATCTCCTCGATCTTGGCGTCAAGATCGCTGGGCGATGGCACATAGACCGCAAAGAACCCACCGCCAAAGCCGCCCGCCTTGGCACGGGGCAGATCGATCGCCCCCTCGCGCCCCGTCAGAAAGCTGCCCGCCGCATCAACCGCACTTGATTGGTAAAGCCGCAGCAGCACATCGTTGTGGCCATCAAAAATGGCCGAAGTTCGGAAATCGCTCAACTTTAGCCTCCGTTCCAAGTGTCCGAACCTAACCAAATAATCAGGATTGGCGAGCAAAAAATTTTGCCTGTTCGGGTGGACCCCGTCTGTCTGCGGTGCAAAAGGCGGGTTCCGTTATAAAATCCAGATGATTGCCCACGTCTTTTGTGGTCCTTGGCGCAATCCCAAGGTAACTGTAGATCACACCGCCCATTATGGGCCGCGCGCAGAAAGAGATGTCATGCATTTTCCCTCGACCTCGCCTTATGGATCCCGCCGTTCTGCTGTTATGGCCGAAAATATGGTTGCCACCTCGCATCCTTTGGCGACCCAAGCCGGGTTGACGATACTGTCGCGGAGCGGAAACGCGGTGGATGCGGCGCTTGCCACAGCGATCACCTTGACCATTGTAGAGCCGACCGGAAACGGGCTTGGGTCTGACGGGTTTGCGATCTTGTGGGATGGCCGCGAATTGCACGGGATGAACGCCTCTGGCCGTTCGCCAGCCGGATGGACGCCAGAACGGTTCGCGGGGTTGGACCAGATGCCAGAACGCGGCTGGGACTCGGTGACTGTGCCCGGTGCGGTGGGCGGTTGGGTTGCGCTGTCAAAACGCTTTGGCCGCCTGCCCTTTGCCGATCTGTTCGAACCTGCGATCCGCTATGCCGAGGATGGCTTTCCCGTCTCTCCTGTCATCGCGACCCTTTGGGGCAATGGTGCGAAGATGCTGAAAACCCAGCCCGGTTATGCCGATCATTTCATGCCAAACGGTCGCGCGCCTGTGGCTGGGGAATGGTTCTATAACCCGAACGGCGCCGCCAGCCTGCGGCTGATCGCACAGACAGAGGGCAAGGCGTTCTATGAGGGCGAGTTGGCCGAGAAGATCGCCGCTGATGCCGCCCGTCACGGGGCCGCGATAACCGTGGACGATCTGGCCGCCAATGCGCCCGATTGGTGCGGCACGGTGCAGGCCGCATTTGATGATATGGAACTGCACGAGATCCCGCCGAATGGTCAGGGCATCGCCGCATGTATGGCCCTGGGTATGCTGCGTCACACCGAAATCCGCGACCTCGCCCCCGAAGACCCAAAGGCGCTGCACCTGATGTGGGAGGCGATGAAGCTGGCCTTTCGCGACACCGATGCCTATGTGGCTGACCCCATCGGCATGACCGGGGTCAGCGCCGAGGATCTGCTGAACGCCGATTATCTGGAACAGCGTGCCAAGCTGATTGACCGCTCTCGCGCGCAGGATTTTGCCTCTGGTGCGCCAAAGCTGGGCGGGACGGTCTATCTTTGCACGGCGGATAGCGACGGGATGATGGTGTCTTATATCCAGTCCAACTATGCGGGTTTTGGCTCTGGCGTGGTAGTGCCGGGCACGGGCATTCACCTGCAAAACCGCGGATTTGGCTTTAACCTGACGCCCGGGCATCCCAATCAGGTCGCCCCGAACAGACGCCCGTTTCACACGATCATCCCCGGCTTTCTCACCAAAGGCGGCGTGCCGGAAATGGCATTTGGCGTCATGGGTGGACCGATGCAGGCGCAGGGGCATCTGCAAATGGTGTTGCGCACGCAAATCTGGGGGCAGGATGTGCAAACCGCCGCTGATGGGCCTCGTTGGCGTGTGACCGAAGGGCTGGGCGTGGCCTGTGAAACCGCCATGCCCAATGCCGCGCTGCAAGAGTTGAGCGATATGGGACACCAGATCGCTCTGGAATCCCCTGATGCCGCCTTTGGCTTTGGTGGGGCGCAACTGATCCACAAGCTGCCGGGCGGAGGTTATGCCGGTGGCTCTGACCCGCGCAAGGACGGCTGTGCGGCAGGTTTTTGACACAGACACGCCCAGGCCACAGAGCTTGGCAAACACGAAAAGGGACATCCCATGATCTACGACCAGCGCACCTACACCTGCAAACCCGGCCAGATTGCTAAGCAGCTTGCGCTATATGAAAAATATGGCTTTGCGCCCCAGACGAAAAATCTGGGTCAGCCGCTGCTGTTCGCAATGACAGAGATCGGCGACGTCAATTCTTATGTGCATATCTGGGCGTATAAGGATCTGGCAGAGCGGGACGCCAAACGCGCCGCCTTGATGGCCGATCCCGACTGGCAGACCTATCTGAGGGAAAGCGCAGACGCGGGACATCTGGTGCATCAGGAAAATACGATCCGCAAATCTGTGCCCTTTATCAACCCGTCCTAGCGGTCAAAGCCTGATGTTCTCTTAGAATATCAAAGGCCTTGTGCGATTGGGGTTGATCCCCGGCGCACAAGGCCTGACCATATTTATTGCCTGTCGCGTTTCTCGGAATATCTGACACTGGTTATTCCAAAACCGTTTAAAGCGAGCTGTTCACACCATTCAACAAGGCCGGGAACAGTTGTTGCAAAGAGCGGTTCCACTTGGTGATCGGCTGTTCTTCGATAAAGACGACATCGTTGGGACGCATCTGCAAACTGGTCGCCAAAACAAGATTCGCGGCGTTTTCTGCGTTTAGGTGATAGGCAATTACGCTGCCATCCTTATTGCCGCGCAGGACGTAAATTTCTGCCGGATCACCAGTCGTATTGCTGAAACCGCCACCAGAGTACAACACATCCGCCAAAGTCGCCTGCTGATTGGTAAGCGCCGCGTTATCGCCCTCGTAGACGTTTGAAGTCTGTCATCTGAGAA
>CALGTJ010000254.1 GCA_937901435.1 uncultured Rhodobacter sp.
GTAAGGTTCAGATATCAAGAGCTCGTCAAGAGTGGTCTATCTTGCCACCAGTTTTGTCGCTGCGGTTTTTTGCAATCTTGTTGACGTGATAAACCTTAGGCAGTATTGAAATATCCTGCGTGGCGATTTGTAACCGGATTGTGGGCCACGATAAATAAGCCACTAAAGAGGTCAGGTAAAAAAGGGTACCCCTTTCGCTTGGCTGCGTTTGGGGTTTTTCTTTTGGAGTAAGTTATGAGCAAAGACTGGAACAGACGGACAAAACTGGTTCATGCTGGCACCCGTCGCAGTCAATATAATGAAGTCAGCGAAGCGATCTTTTTAACTCAGGGATTTGTCTATGACAGTGCCGAGGCCGCCGAGGCGCGGTTTTTGAAAGCGGGCAAGGACGAATTTATCTATGCGCGCTATGGTAATCCAACGGTTGCAATGTTCGAAGAGCGTATGGCGGCGCTGGAAGGCACCGAAGATGGGTTTGCCACAGCGTCGGGCATGGCCGCTGTCAGTGGCGCGTTTATGGCTGTGCTGAAGGCCGGCGATCATGTCGTTGCAGCGCGGGCGCTGTTTGGGTCTTGCTTGTATGTGCTTGAACATGTTTTGCCGCGCTATGGCGTCATAGTCACTTTCGTAGATGGAACTGATCTGGAACAATGGCGAACGGCAATCACGGCGGACACGCGTGCGGTGTTTTTCGAGTCTATCTCTAATCCGGCGTTGGAAGTGATCAATATTAAGGCCGTCTCAGATTTGGCGCATGAGGTGGGGGCACTGGTTGTCGTCGACAATGTCTTTGCGACGCCGGTATTTTCCCGCGCTGTGGAACAGGGGGCGGATTTAATCATTTATTCCACCACAAAACATGTGGATGGACAGGGCCGGACACTGGGCGGCGTGATTCTTGGCAGCACCGCGTTGATCCGTGAAACGGTGGAACCCTATATGAAGCATACTGGTGGTTCGATGAGCCCGTTCACCGCTTGGATGATGGTGAAATCACTTGAAACCATCGACCTTCGCGTGCGGGCCCAGACCGCGACAGCGTTGGCGTTGGCCGAGGCGCTGGCAGATCACCCAAAGCTGCACCGCATGATTTACCCCGGGCATTGCAGCCATCCGCAGCACGCGTTGGTCAAGCAGCAGATGGACGAGGGCGGCACCGTGCTTTCGATTGATGTCGCGGGGGGACAAGAGGCAACTTTCAAATTTTTGAATGCCCTGCAGATTGTGATTATTTCAAATAATCTTGGCGATGCAAAATCAATCGCGACTCATCCGGCGACAACAACGCACCAACGTTTGCCCGAGGCGCAAAAAACTATTTTGGGCATCACACCCGGATTGGTCAGACTGAGTATCGGACTTGAGGATCAAGCCGATTTAATCGCAGATTTCCATCAGGCACTGGCATGCTGTTGATCTGCGTATTTTATTAAAACCTGCGTTTATGCTGGTTTTTACGGGTTTTCTAAGATTATTTGTAAGGCGGGCGGGAATAGACTTTGGCATTTTGCGTAGGAGGTACTAAGTAAGAGG
>CALGTJ010000255.1 GCA_937901435.1 uncultured Rhodobacter sp.
CATGGAAATCGTGCGCGACACGGCCCATCTGGAACGCTACATCGCAGAGGCGGTTGTGGTCTCTGGCGACAGCCCCGTCCTGCTGGACAGCTATTTGTCAGGCGCGGTAGAGGTCGATGTGGATTGCCTCAGCGACGGCGAAAACGTCCATATTGCGGGCATCATGCAGCATATCGAAGAGGCGGGCGTGCACTCTGGTGACAGCGCCTGTTCCCTGCCGCCGCACTCCCTGCCCGCCCATATCATCGCAGAGCTTGAACGCCAGTCCATCGCTCTGGCCCGCGCTTTGCACGTGGTCGGGCTGATGAACGTACAATATGCCATCAAAGACGATGTCGTCTATCTGATCGAGGTCAACCCGCGCGCCTCGCGCACTGTGCCTTTCGTCGCCAAGGCCACCGATTCCGCCATCGCCAGCATTGCCGCGCGTCTGATGGCCGGCGAACCCCTGTCCGCCTTCCCCAAGCGTCCGCCTTACGAGACCGGCACCGACTATGACTCTGTTCTGCCGCTGGCCGATCCGATGACGCTGGTCGATCCGAACATGCCATGGTTCAGCGTCAAAGAAGCGGTTCTGCCCTTTGCCCGCTTCCCCGGTGTGGACACACTACTGGGACCAGAGATGCGCTCGACCGGTGAAGTCATGGGCTGGGATCGCGACTTTCCCCGCGCCTTCCTTAAGGCGCAAATGGGCGCGGGTGTGAAACTGCCCACAGAGGGCTGCGTGTTCTTTTCGATCAAAGACTCGGACAAAACACCGCAACTGATCGAAACCGCTCAGATCCTGATTGATCTTGGCTTTACGATCACTGCAACAGAGGGCACCGCGTCCTTTCTGTCGGCCTCTGGCATCGCCACGACTGTGGTCAAGAAAGCCTATGAGGGCCGCCCGAACTGCGTCGATATGATGAAAGACGGCGACATTGTTCTGGTGATGAACACCACCGAGGGCGCGCAGGCGGTCGAGGATTCGCGCTCTATGCGCAACGTCGCGCTGATGGATGGCATCCCCTACTACACGACCGCCGCCGCCAGCCACGCAACAGCCCTCGCGATGAAGGCGCGCGAGGATTCCGAGATCAGCGTCAGAAGCCTGCAGGGTTAGGTTAGGCGAATCTTAAGCACTGCACGGGGCGGGCATCCCTTTCAATCCCGCCCAAAACGCAAATGATTTGCGCGGACACCAAACTTGCGCTTTGGTGGCCGGCAAAGGGCATTTGGACCGCATGATCCTGTGCGCGCAAAGTTTTGGGGGCAAATCAATGACGCAGACCACTATGCTGGACGGGCTTGAGGTCGGATATGATGTGCCCGCCCTGCCCGGCATGACCGAGGCAGAGGTGCAGACGCCCTGCCTTGTGCTCGATCTGGACGCGCTGGAGCGTAACATCCTGAAAATGGGCGGATATATCCGCGACAAGGGCATTCGCCACCGCGCCCATGGCAAGATGCATAAATCGGCGGATGTGGCGCTGTTGCAGGAACGGCTTGGGGGGAGTTGCGGGGTCTGTTGTCAGAAGGTGTCAGAGGCAGAGGCCTTTGTGCGGGCCGGGATCATGGACGTGATGGTCTCGAACCAAGTGCGCGGCGCGGTGAAGGTGGATCGCCTTGCGCGCCTGCCAAAGCTGGGCGCGCGGGTGATTTGCTGTATCGATGACCCCGAGAATGTGACGGAATTGTC
>CALGTJ010000256.1 GCA_937901435.1 uncultured Rhodobacter sp.
CCAACTGAGGAAGCAGACATCGCTTTCGCCAAGCACTAACGGCTGTTGTGCGGACTTTGCCGCCTTTTGCCGGTGCAGCTAGTGCTTGCGCAGAAAACGCTCGCGTCTGCGGCAATCTTATCGGTGCAATGCAGAAGTTTTCACCGAAGCGGTCGTTGAAACTCACTCTTAACAACAGAATTCAAAAGGTCCTTACGCTGCTTGCTTTTAGACCCAGAAAAATGCGGACAAGAAGCTGTTTCGATGAGGATATGCCAATAGGGGCTCGTCAATTTGTGCTTAGCCATCCAAAATCTCGCGCATTGCTGCAAGAAACGTTTTGACTTCATCAAGGCTGTTGTAGTGACACATTGAGACCCGCACGGCGTCAGGCAGACCAAGTGGGTCAAGGATATTGCCAGAATAATGGTCTGCTTTGCGCGTGTGGGTGCGAATGCCCCGGCTGCGTAACGCGGTGACCAAATCAGGCGAACTTAACCCATCCACCGCGATTGATACGAGCCCTTCGCGCGCAGGATTATCGATGCCACCGATGATCAAAACACCTTCTAGGTCGGCCAGTCCTGCCAGATTACCGGTGCCGTGCAGCATTGCTTCGGTCAGCCCTTGTTCGTGGGCATGGATCGCGGCACCTGCGGCCTCGATTCGGGTGCGGCGGTCATCACTGTCGCTCACTTGGCCGCCCAGCCAGTCAAAATAGCCAATCACGTCAGACATCGTGGCATAGGCGCCTGTGTCGCGGGTTCCCATTTCCCAGTTGCCTTCAGGGCCACCGATCAACGCGTTGTGTTCCATCGCGTTCAGCGTGGGCGAGGTCCACGCCACGCCGTACCCGTGCCGCGAAAACACTTTGTAGGGCGAAATCACATAGCCATCGATATCATATCCCGCGATGTCGATCCGCCCGTGGCTTGCGTGCTGAATGCCATCTACAATGATCAGCGCTTTGGGCGCGACCGCGCGGATTGCGGCCGCAATGCCCGCAACATCCACGGCCATTCCAGTGACAGGCGAAGTGTGCAGGATCGTGGCCACACGAATATCCGGTGTCAGATGCGGTTCAAAATCCGCCGCCGTGACAGTGCCCGTCGCATCATTATGCGGCACTTGAACATAGGGTTTCCCCGCGATATTGGCCCAACGGGTGCAGGCGCTGCGGGTGGCGGGATGTTCCAGCGTGGACCCCAGAACCACGCCGCCGTCCTCAGCGCCTAAAATCGCATTCATGATCAGGCGGAACAAAAGCTCTGTCCCACTTTCGCCCACAAAGATGTCCCCCTCAGGCGCGTTGAAGAAGACCCGCATGTCATCCTTGGCGCGATTTATCGTGTCCACCAGATCATGGGCCATTTCATTGTCGCGCCCTTGGTTGTCGGGGATCGCGGCATAATACGTTGACGTCTCAACCGCGGATTTCAGCGTCAGCGCGCCACCTGCATTTTCAAAGAAAACACGTGGACCTGCCTTGGGGCAGCTGTCCACATGGGCAAAGCGGTCGCGAACGTCAGCGAGAAGTGCGTCTGAAAACATGGGTCTTACTTTCTGTCAGGAAAGCGCCTTGCGGGTGATAGCAAGGGCCATCTCCGCCAGCGCGATATGTGTTGTGTCTTTGATGCCGTCAACATGTGGATCGATGAGGCCATCCGCGGAATTGATTAACCCATTGGCGGTCATAACCTCCAACAGACGGGCTTCCATTTCTGGGGTATGGATCAGGCGTTTGTCACCCGTGCGCAGGGCCATCGCCGCGCAAATCGCAGTGCAGCCCCAGTTCGACACAGCCGCCGTCATCAAGATATCCGCGCTGGACACGGCACCAATTCCGCCGCCGCACGCGCAATCACCGGATGCGGCGTATGGCACGGAGGTTTTGACAACCTCTGCAACCAACCCCATGCCAATTTCATTGCCACCGTCGCCCACGGCCAACGTGGGAATGCCATGCGCTAACGCGGCATCAAACAACATGTCGATCCGCGCGCGGCCCATGCCGTAATCGCGCCCGCGCATGTTGTAGTAAAACCCGTTTTCATTGCGGCCCACACGCTCGGTCGACACCATGACATCGGGTTCAAACTGCGCCAGCATATCCCGTGCTGCCGTCTGTCCCTCGGCATCGGTCACAGGATAGGGGATGAGCGTGGCACAGGCCATTGTCCCGTCCGCGCTTGCTTTGCGCGTCACCTCCAGATCAGTCACCGCAACGCCACAGGCTTGCAGTGTCGCGGCCATCGGCGGCATCAACGTCTCTTCAATCACCAAGATGCAACTCGCCCGACGCGCAAGCCACAACGCACGGATCAGTGCCGCAGCGCCCGAAGGCCCGTCGTTCTCGCCCAGCTCAGGCGACAACCATGCGCGGCTGACCGACCCCGTT
>CALGTJ010000257.1 GCA_937901435.1 uncultured Rhodobacter sp.
TCTCAGCCTTATCTAATACCTCAGACCATGCGCGCACCGTATCCCCGCCAAAGCACGGGTTGGCATGCACGCCTGCATTTAGCCCGACGATCATCTGCGCATTGGCAAGCCCGTTGAACGACAGCGCACGCGCCAGTGACATTACGTGGCCACCATAGATAAGGCGTTTGCCATCCGGCCGTACTGTGGCGTCAAAATGAACTTTGGCGGTGTTTTGCCAAAGCCGCGTCGCCATCATGTGTTCTGCATCTTCAATCGTGACACCATCAATATGGTCTATCTTTTCCCCAATTTGATAATCGCTCCAGCGATGCGGCTCACCGGCTTGAGCAAAATCATAGCGGCTAAAATCTAAACCCTGCGGCACATGTAATTGCGTGGGCAATAACGTAGTATCCAACTGCGGTATCACTGTTTTTGGCGCATCAGCGTCATGGTTTCTTTTGCGCACCATAACCCAACGGACATAATCTAAAACGACCATGTTATGTTGATTCTTACCCTGAGTGCGCACATAAACCACTCCGGTTTTACCGTTAGAATTCTGTTTCAGGCCAATAACTTCAGACTGAGACCGCAAAGTATCGCCAACATAAACCGGCCCCAGCCAGCGGCCAGCGGCATAGCCCAGATTGGCCACCGCATTCAAAGAGACATCGGGCACTGTTTTACCAAACACCAAATGAAACGCTGCTAGATCATCCAAGGGGGCCGAGGGCAATCCACACGCTCGGGCAAATTGATCCGATGAATAAAGCGCGTGCCGTGCAGGATACAACGCATGATACAAGGCCCGTTCGCCCCCTGACACCGTCCGCGGCACAGCATGATCGATCACCTGACCAATGCTGTAATCCTCAAAAAAACGTCCGCGGTTGGTTTTAAGCATCTACTGATCCCTCAGCTTTAACTCAGGGCTGTAGTCCCCAACGACTTCTTTTATGACCGCCTGCCCGCAACGCATAACATTGCTGGCGAGATCAAAAGTTTGGGTCGGACTGCCATATAGCTCCCAACCTTCGTCGAGAGCGCGAGAGACTTTGTGACAGAAGACGGATGTATCTTCTTCTGACAGGAATCGGTATAATTTCATTGCCCTCTCCTTTGTGAGGCCCGCGCAGTCACCTCAAGCCTGTATGCATTAAACACCAGCTTGCGCCGCAACGGCCTGTTTGGCAATAACATGCGCCTTGGCCAAAAGGCGCTGAGCAGTTTCAACATGCAGGTTTTCCACGATTGTACCGTCGACAACTGCGACGCCTTGGCCAGCATCTGAGGCTTGTTTAAATGCCTCTATCTGCCGTTGCGCCAGTGAAATTTCAGAGGCAGATGGCGCAAACACCTGATTGGCCAAACCTATCTGGGCGGGGTGGATTAAAGACTTACCATCAAAACCAAGATCGCGGCCCTGCTCG
This sequence comes from uncultured Rhodobacter sp., assembly GCA_937901435.1. Next base: position 1,416 of record CALGTJ010000257.1, read on the forward strand.
CATTCAAATTGCAGGCCCGCAGCGTCTTTAAATTGGTTATAGACCCCATCAATTGCAATAACCCCCTCGGCCCGGGCAGCTAAAAGCACAGTTTGTAATGCCATTATAAGTGGCAACCGATCGGCCCGAAAACGACAATTCAGCTCTTTGGCAAGATCGTTGCTGCCGACAACAAAACCAGCCGTGCGCGGATGCGCCGCAATGGATTGCGCATTCAACACGCCCAACGGCGTTTCCAACATGGCCCAAATCGAGACAGAAGGTGCCAAGACATCGGCAAGGCGCTGTATCTCGTCCGGGCTATTCACTTTTGGCAGCAATATTGCGTCTGGGTCACAGTCGTCCAGCGCGGCAATATCGTCTTGCCACCACGGGGTATCCAAGCCGTTGATCCGCACGATCTGAACCCGCGTGCCATAGCCACCCTCGCCCAGCGCCGTGGCCAGGGTCTTGCGCGCTGCAGGCTTGGCCTCAGGCGTGACCGCGTCCTCCAGATCTAAAATGATCGCATCCACCGGCAGCGACCGCGCCTTTTCTAGTGCGCGTTGCTTTGATCCGGGTATGTATAAAACCGAACGGTAGGGGCGGGTATCTTCGGACATATGGCACCTTTCGCAAGATTGTTGCGCCATAAGGGGCATTATTTGACGAAAAGTTCAAGGGCGATTTTGCTGCGCCGCAGAAATTATGTTGGGTTCAAATCTGATTGTCGTCAAACACTTTCGCACCTACTCTATTTGATAAATTCGAGGCCCACTTTATTTGTTTTTTAAATTTACTTTGAAAGAAGGCCTCATGGCTACTGATATTACATTAAAACTAGACCAAGTGATTCGACTGCTACAACAAACCCTCCTCGCGCAGCAGATGAATATGCTCTCGGATCAACGGATTTTGAGTTTCAACGTCAATGGTGAAACCATCCACATGGCACTTCCCGATGCGCAATGTGATTTTATTCAAAGAATTATCATCCAGACACATCACTTCTTCGAAGCCGCTCTACTTTCACAGGTCGCAAAAATGGGATTGATCAAGCCCGATACGGTCGTGTGTGATATCGGCGCCAATATTGGCAATCACTCGGTTTATTTTGGGCGCATCTTAGGTGCACAGACAGTTTTATCCTGTGAACCTCAAGCACATGTCTACAGTACTTTGCAATAGAACCTCGAATTGAACGGTTTGACCACTGGAAACGCCTTCAACGTTATGCTTGGCAGCACTTCAGGCCGTGGCGAGGTCGCGCATTTTGAATCTTTAAATCACGGTGCAACAAAGCTGAAAACCAGTACTGAC
>CALGTJ010000258.1 GCA_937901435.1 uncultured Rhodobacter sp.
CTAACGACGTCGCTATGCACGTGCCTTAAAGCATCACGCCAAAATCAGGCAGGCGGTGCCAATCGGGCGGTTACTTAGAAGCAAAAGAGGAAATCAAAGTTTTCGCGGCACTACGCCCAGGATCCCTTGATTCTGAAAAAGAAAGATGCATCGAATATCTACGGACTGAGTTAGAGCAAGATCCACTTAATAGAACGCATACGATTATCCTAGGCAGGCTTTTACGTATGAGTGGTGATCTCGAAAGCGCAATCGGTGTACTGACAAGATTTATACACCGAAGAGAGAAACTTGACTCAAAAGACGTCGCAGATGCGCTTTATAACCGAGCTTGCTATGACACTCTTATCTGGAGTTCGGATAAGTCCAAAAACGACCTCCAAGAATCAATAAAAGAAGATCTCGTTGAATCTTACAAATTATCGCCTGAAAATAGGCAAGACGCCTTGAGGGATGAGGACTTCGCACCCATAAGAGGGAACGCTCTACTTTCCAGCCTGTTCTGAGCCGTTCTCTCAACGTAAGAGAACGGCTCAGATAGAAAGCTATTATCAGGATTTTTCTAATGAGATCATAAGATTCTCCATGATCGACGTTCAAGTCGTATCAACATATGCACTGACACGCATTCATGTCAACCAACACACAATAAATTCAATTCATTAACAAACCATTGGCGAAAAAAATATGCGCAAGAAAACTCGACTCTAATAGGAAAAAGAAACAGAGGTCATTTTTTAACAACCCCCATAAATTCCCGCCATTCTCCCTTGCTCATGCCAGAGGTTTCTTGGGTCACCTCTTCTCCGGCCAGCATGCGCCGCACACAGTCAATCGCCTTGCCCGACAGGGTGGCGCCGCCCATGCGGTAGTCCTCGAAGGCGGCGTAGGCGTAGGGGACCCAGTCGGCGACGACTTTGCAGATCGCATCAGCATAGACGCGGATTTCCATCTGGGCGTGGGCATCGGCGCGCAGGCGCAGGAAGTGGAACAGGTTGTGCAGGTCCACCTTCCAGTACCATTGGGTATAAATGTTGGCGGGCAGGTTCATGCGGGCGAGTTCGCGGGCGAGTCCCGATTGGCCGTTCTCGTCGCTGAGCATTTCCTCGTAGTGGTCATAGGCGCGGTTGCTGTCGGATTTCAGGATTTCGAGCACGCGTTCGGCCTCTGCCCCCTGCAACACGGCCCCGCGCCCCTGATTGTTGGTGGTGGATTGCGTGGCGAGCGCGTCGGGGGCGGGAATGTAGAACTCTCGGTCAAGGATCGAATAGCGGGCGGAATATTCGTTGACGTTGGCGGTGCGGTGGCGGATCCACTGGCGCGCGACGAAAACGGGCAGTTTAACGTGCAGTTTGATCTCGCACATCTCGAACGGGGTCGAGTGCCAGTGCCGCATCAGGTAGCGGATCAGCCCCTCGTCATTGCTGACCGTCTTGGTGCCCTTGCCATAGCTGACCCGCGCGGCCTGACAGATCGCGCTGTCGTCGCCCATGTAGTCGATGACGCGGATGAATCCGTGGTCAAGCACCTGATGCGCCTTATACAGATGCGCCTCCATCCCCGGCGCGACCGCGCGCAGGGTGGGCTGTGGATTGGCCCGCTGGGCGTCGATTTCTGCTTGCTGCTCGGCCGTCAGTGGCATGGGGCGTCCCTTATTTTTGAGTCGTATTCAGAGGGGAATACTACATCTATGCGAGGTGAATGGCACGGCCACGATATGAAGCAATATCAAAGAGTTAGCCAGAGATGCGCGCCGCGCTATTCCTGCATCACTCGGCAAATCATCGTTCCCTGATTCGTTGACTTATCCACAGGGCTTGGGCAGTTTGCTGAAAAAAACAGGCAGGCATCGAGCAAAGCTATGCGCAAATCAATGACGGCTATGGCCGCATGCGTCGTGTTCACGGCGTGCGATGGCAATCCCTTTGACACTACAACGGCCTCTACGACGACAGGGCCTGTCAATACGAGTACGCTGGCGCTGCCGCCCGGCACGACGGACCCGTCGGCGGGCGTCAGCATTTACCGATATGAAGAGTTGGACGCCAATGGCAGCGGCTATGCCGAGGCGATCAGCTACGATTCCGTCAATGACCGCTTTTTCGTGGATAACCTCGCCTTTGACGGGGATAATTTCTATGAGCGAGATGATCAGGCGCCCAATCTGGGACCGTTCAAAGTATACGAAAACGACAGTTTCCTGAATGATCCCTCGACCGGGACGCCGATTAACCAGTTCCAGCACAAGGCAATCTACGGGGTGTCCACCAGTGGAAAGACCGAATTCGCCATCGTGCGGACCGGGCAATATGTGGACTACGGGTTTGGCGGCTTTCTGTATCAGCGCAACGTCGGCGTGACCCTGCCCACGAGCGGGCAGGCCGTTTACTCTGGCCAATACGCCGGGATTCGTGATTTCCTATCACGCGGTGGCCTTGAATATGTGGTTGGCGACGCTGCTGTCGCGATTGATTTCGCCGATTTCAACGATGGCAGCGGGGTGCGCGGCCAGATCACGAACCGTCGGGTGTTTGACATCAATGGGGTCAATATCACCCAGAACATCATTGATGCGATCAATAATACCGGCTTTGATCCGGCCAATCCCAGCACGCCGGGCACCTACGCCAACATCACCGAGTTGCCGACCCTCTTGTATACAATCGGGCCGAACACGGCAGACGCGAATGGCGAAATGACCGGATTCCTTAACCCGGATTATTCATCGAGGCGAGGGTGTGTGATGGCGGCGGTAGCGTAA
>CALGTJ010000259.1 GCA_937901435.1 uncultured Rhodobacter sp.
CGTCGATGATCGGAGCGACATGGAACGCGATGCGCCCGGCCCAGTTGGCCAGCAGCCGCCGTCATCCTGTGCGTGACGAGACCATCATCCTGTTCAGCTTCTACGCAGGGCTACGAGCCAAGGAGCTGGCGGCGCTGAAACGCAGTGATGTGTTCGACGAGGCGGGTGCTGTGCGTGAACAGTTCATCCTGTCAGCGGCACAGAGCAAGGGCGGCAAGACACGCACAGTTTACCTCAACCAACGCTTGCGCAGGGCACTGGCGGATTATGCTGCTGGCTTGAACCTACGCGATCCCAACCGCGCCCTGTTTGAAAGCCAGAAAGGTGGGCATTTTAGCGCCAACACCATGTGCCAGCTGTTTTTGGACATCTACAAGGCCGTGGGGCTCAAAGACGCAAGCAGCCATAGCGGTCGGCGCACCTACATTACTAGACTTGCAAACAAGGGCGTGGGCGTGCGCTTGTTGGCAGAGCTGGCAGGGCATAGCCACATCTCAACCACGCAACGCTATATTGACGTGAACGCTGAACAGCTGACCGCCGCTGTTGAGTTGCTGTAGGGTCGTGCGGGAAGCGGACCTTCGCCGCGAACGACGCGAACGCCTGCACTGCGGACTTTCCCGACATTGATGCTTGGGCATGTTGCTGACGCAGCATCGCTTCGCGGGTGCGGTACGCACGTCGCTGCGTGCAGCCAAAGTCGCAAAATCGGTCATTTAAAGCCCCGCCGAGCCACAAATTTCAAACCGTGCTTTCGCCGCAGACGGTTCCAACGCTTCAGTCGCGGGACGAGGCAGTCTCTGAGTCTGTCTACCTTTCGGATCACGCATCACCCCCCGCTTCAGCCCGCGCAAGTGGACCCGGCTCTTCGCGAATCGGGAGGTGGATCAAAGCGGCCAACAGGCCCAGCACCACCGCAGCCCACCACATCAGCGTGTAGTCTTGTGCCACGTCATAGATGCGACCACCAAGCCAAGCACCGATGAAACTGCCAGTTTGGTGACTGAAGAAAACAAGACCCGCCAAGGTTGAGAAGAACTTCAGCCCTTGTGTCTGCGCCACCAGTCCCATCGTCAATGGCACGGTTGAAAGCCAAAGCAGGCCCATTACGGCCGAGAACACCAGAACACTGACCTCTGTGACCGGCACCAGAACAAACAGCGAGATCACCACGGCGCGCGCAAAGTAGATGCCGCTAAGAACGGCTTTCTTTGACAAATGCTGGCCCGACCATCCCGCGAAGAACGACCCGGCGATGTTAAACAGGCCGATCAATGCCAGCGACCAGGCCCCGATAGATGCGGCAAGGCCAAGATCCATGACATAGGCGGGCAAATGGGTCTGGATGAACGCCACGTGAAACCCGCAAACGAAAAAGCCGAAGAACAGGCAAAGATAACTCCGGTCGGTGAAGGCAACCGACAAGGCGTGGCCGAAATCGCTCGCGCTTGACCCAGATGCGGTTGGCTTCGCCACGCGCGCGATGAAGATCAGGAAAGGCAGGATGAGTGCAAAACTGCATCCGATCACGATCAGAGCGGTTTGCCATCCGATTGTGCCAATCATCGTTGTTGCCGTGGGTGCCGCGACAAACATCCCAAGCGAGGCCGCTGCGGTCCCCAGACCCAAGATGAAACTTCTACGTTCCGCACTGACAATCTTGCCCAGGGCGCCGATCACGATTGGAAACGAGGCCGCCCCGGTGCCTGCCCCAACGAAAATGCCGGTCAGGACAAATGCCGTCGGATCGGTCGTCATCCCACGCAGGGCAAATCCGATACCTGCGCATATTGCGCCAAAGGCGAGAACCCGCGCCGTTCCAAACCTGTCTGCAACCGCCCCGGCAATGGGTTGGGCAAATCCCCAAGTGAGAAGTTGGACAGCGACGGAAAGAGAGAATACCTCTCGACCCCAGCCAAGGTCCTGAGACATGGGGGTCAGAAAAACGCCAAAGGTGGCGGCAAATCCAAATCCCAGAAAGGCCACCATACACCCAGCCAAAATGGCCGCCCGAAGGCCTGGTGTCTTTTCTTCATCCGTCTTCATTACTGCCCCCTATCGATGTTTGAAACTTTGCCCGATACGCTGTCGCTGAAGACCGGATCACTTCCCCTCGAACCGGGGCGTTTCCTTGGCCAGAAAAGCCGCGATCCCGGCAGGACCATCCGCTGTGCGCATCATGTCGGCGATAGAGCGCGTCTCGCGATCCAGCTGGGTTTCCAAGCCATCTGAAAATGCCGTGTCCAGAAGTCTTTTCACACCGCCAAAAGCCTTGGTCGGCCCGCTGGCGATGCATTGCGCCATTGCTCGGGCTTCGTCCATCACGGTCTCTGTCGGGACCACCTTGTTGACCAGGCCCCAGGCCTGAGCCTCGTCAGCTGTCAGGACGCGATTTGTCAGCATCAGCTCTTTTGCTCGCAGCAACCCGACGTGTTTCGCAAGGTAGTAGGTCGACGATCCGTCCGGTGTCAGCCCGGAGGACGTGTAGGCCGAGACAAACTTGGCCCTTTCGGACGCGATGACATAGTCACCGGATAGCACCATGGAGAACCCACCACCGCCTGCGGTTCCGTTCACAGCCATGATGACAGGTGCGTCGATCCGGGCGAGCCGGATCAACCCTGCATGCAGCACCGTTGCCATTCGGGTCAGATGCGCGTGTTTGTCGGGTGCGGCATCCATTTCAGCTAAATCACCGCCACCGCAAAACATCTTACCATTGGAGGTAACGATCACGGCGCGCACGTCGGGCGCACCGCAACGCACGCCAATGTCAAACAACTCTTCGGCCATGCGCGCGTTCAGTGCGTTGGCCGGGCTGTCTTCGCGGTCCAAGGTGATTGTCGCGATGCCGCCCGTGATCTCAAGACGTAATGTTTCATAGTCCATATGTTTGACCTTTGGCAGATTTCAGGGCGCACGCCTTTCGGCCTGTCGTTCCAATTCAAAAGTGTGCGAAAGCTGAGCTTCGGCGTCGTGGGCCTCTATGCGCTCGCCGCAATCTGGGCAGGTCATGTGGGGCCTGACAACCTTGCCGCAAGCCTTGTGCGTGATCTGCACAGGGGTGTCATCCGTGCCCAACCAGCGATCGCCCCATTGCTTTAACGCGATGATCACCGCCCACAGGTCGCGCCCCTTTTCCGTCAGGCGGTAATCGTGCCGTGGCGGGCGTTCTGAATATGGCGCGCGGCGGATCACCCCTTCCGCTTCCAGCTTCTTTAGACGTTGCGCCAAAAGGTGAGACGACATGCCTGTGAGGCGCAGGAAATCGTCAAAGCGTCGAGTCCCAAGGAACATTTCCCGCACAATCAGAAGCGTCCATTCATCGCCGACTTGCGCAACGGCGCGCGCGATGGTGCAGGTGTGCGACGGAAGGTCAGAGCGGCTCATCAATAGTCACTTCTTTTTTTAAATTGACTAACTTCTAAAGTTGAAGTCTCCTGCTTGTCAACAAATCCCGTCGCATATTCGAGAGGCCTCAAATGAAAGTCTACTTTGCCCCCCAGTCACGCGCCGTGCGCACGGTTTGGCTGCTCGAAGAAATGGGTCAGCCTTATGAGCTGGTGAAATTCACTTTGGGCCAGAAAGAAATGCGCGGCCCGGATTACACGGCGATTAACCCCAATGGCCGTGTCCCTACCCTGGTCGATGGGGATACTACGATCAGCGAAAGCACCGCGATTGCCCAGTATCTAGCGGCCAAATATGCACCCGCCTTGGCACCGGGCCCGGACGCCCAGAACTTTGCCGAATACCTGCAATGGCTGCACTATGCCGAGGGCATGATCATGCCACCGATCAACAACTATGTGGTCGAAACCATCCTTCTCCCCCCTGAACGGCGCAACGATGAGATCGCGATGCGCGCGCTCAAGCTTTTGAACCGCACGCTCGCGGCGGTCGAGCATCATATGGAAGGGCGTGACTTTCTCGCCGGGGATTTCACGATTGCGGATACCATCACCGGACACGCCGTCGTCATGTCGCGTCGCCTTGGTGCGGCGTTCGAAAACCTGCCGAACCTCTCAGCCTACGCGGATCGACTAGAGGCCCGCTCCGCCTTCCAGACGGCAGAAGCAGCATAGAGTAACGATATGACCGCAAAGCCCATCTGTCTGATCATCGGTGCCGGAGACTACATCGGTGCTGCCATTGCCAGGCGATTTGCCAAAGGTGGGTTTCATGTCGTGATGGGCCGCCGCCGAGGGGAAATGTTTGCCCCCCTGGTCGCCGAAATTGAGGCCGCGGGCGGCAGCGCCCAAGGGTTCACATGGGACGCCCGAAAGGAAGAGACCGCAACAGAGATGTTCGCCCATGTCGAGGCTGAGATTGGGCCAATCGACATCTGCATTTTCAATGTGGGCGGCAATGTTTGTTTTCCCATTCTGGACACAATCGAGCGGGTGTTTCGCAAGGTCTGGGAAATGTGCGCATACGCTGCGTTTCTTTCGGGGCGTGAAGTGGCGAAATATATGGTCGAGCGACAGAAGGGCTCGATCTTTTTCACCGGGGCAACGGCCTCCGTGCGCGGCAGTGCGGGATATGCCGCGTTCGCCTCAGGCAAATTCGCGCTGCGGGGACTTGCCCAATCCATGGCGCGCGAGTTGGGCCCCAAAAACATCCATGTCGCGCATCTTGTCATTGATGCTGGCGTCGACACGGAATTTGTCCGCGACCGGGTCCGGCAAGCGGGCAAAGATCCCGATACCCTGCCTCCGGACACGCTAATGAACCCAGACAGCATTGCCGAAGCCTATTGGACCCTGCACCACCAAACGCGCGACGGCTGGACCCACGAGCTGGATATCCGCCCCTTCGCCGAAACATGGTGACAGCCGACAGCCTGCACGGTTCCAGACATGCCGGTCCTCCACCAGACAAGCAGAAAGAGACGCCATGCTCGACCAATTGCTGAACGGCGTGCTGCCGGTGTTTGGGATTGGCGCGCTTGGCTACGTGTTTGGCCTGCGCCGCACTTTCGATTTCAACATGGCCATGGCGCTGAACAAATTTGTGATGTTTGTAGCGATGCCTGCATTGGGGTTTCAATTGCTGGCCAATGCCCCGCTGGCAGAGTTCAACTTTGCCATGCTGGGCGGGTATTTCGTCACCGAAGTGGTGATGTATGCGGTCGGGTTTCTGATCGCGCGGCGGGTCTTCAAGACCGACGTTATGGAGGCCGCGCTTCTGGGGTTGGCCATCGCCCTGACCAACCATATCCTCTTCGTTCTGCCGATTGCGGTCACCCTGTTTGGAGAGACCGCCGCGACGCCGATTGTCGCGATCATTTCAATGGACGGTATCCTGATTTTCAGCGGTTCTTTGATCCTGATGGACGTCCTGTCCACCAAAGGTACCTCTGTTGGGCACACGCTGGGAAAGATCGCACGAAATCCGCCGCTGGTTGCCATGGTGCTTGGCCTGGTGGTCGGACTGTTGGGCGTCTCGGTGCCCACAGGCTTTGATGTCTTCGCGGACTTCTTGGGCGCAACCGCCTCGCCTGTGTTGTTATTCGCGCTTGGCGTCATTCTGAGCCAAAAGGCCGGTGGTGCGCGTCCCATGCTGCCGGTGGCCATTACCGCTGTGAAGCTGGTGGTTCACCCGTTACTTGCTTGGGCTATCTTTTCCGGGGTGCTACAATTGACGCCCGAGGTGCGCAACCCCGCCATGATGGTGGCCGCCGCACCCTGCGGAGCAATGTGCTTCATGCTGGCGCTGAACTATGGCGTGCGGGTTGACGCCATCGCACGCGCCGTTCTCTATTCGTCGATAGGGTCGTTGGTCACAATCACAGTGTCCGCTTCGCTCTGATGCGACAAACAAATGATCCGTGCAGCAAGGAGGAATGATGACAGATAGTTTTTCAGGCGGCTGTGCCTGCGGTGCCATCCGCTACCGCTCAACAGGTCCTGCGCGATACATGGGCAACTGCCATTGCCGACATTGCC
>CALGTJ010000260.1 GCA_937901435.1 uncultured Rhodobacter sp.
ATCTCGCCCACAGCCGTCCCCAAAAGGTAGGGCATCCCCTGACCTCCATACTCGGGGTCCATGTCCAGCCCCATCCAGCCGCCCGCGCGCATCTGATCATAGGCGGCCTTGAACCCATCAGGCGTGCGCACCACGCCGTTTTCAATGGTGCAGCCTTGCCGGTCGCCCACCGGATTAAGCGGGGCCAGCACCTCTGTCGCCAGTTTTCCGGCCTCTTCCAGCACCGCGCTGGTGAAACTTTCCTCTAGCTCTAATAACCGGGCACGTCAGAGGCGCTGACCTTCATCACATCGTGCAACAGAAACTGCATATCCTTCGTCGGGGCGGCGTAGCTTGGCATAAAAAACTCCGGTTACGTCTGGTCAGTCGGGAAAGGTTGTGTGGTGGCTTTGGTCCGTTCCAGCGCGGCAATCGCGATCTCGCCGAGGCGCAGTTGTTCTTTCAGGCCTTCGATGGTCTCGCCAAGTTCTGCGTATTGCAGTTCCATCTCTGCCAGATGCTTTTGTCCCAAGGCGTAAGTCGCGCGGAACTGGGTCTCTTGCTGATCACCCATCTGATAGAGGTCCAGCAACTGACGGATCTCTTCCAGCGAAAAGCCAAAGCGTTTGCCGCGCAGGATAAGCTTTAGCCGACCGCGATCACGCTTGGTGAACAGGCGTTTTTGTCCCTCGCGGATCGGCGAGATTAATTCCTTGGACTCATAGAACCGCAAGGTGCGGGGGGTTACTTCGAACGCCTCGCACATTTCGCGGATCGTCATAAGAGGCTCTTCCATCTGGCGCTCCTTTCATTTGATCAATGCGCGCTGTGGCCCTGTGTCAAAAATGACAAGACCACTTGGTTGGCTGGCATGTGCTGATTTCGCAGCAAGGATACAAGGATGGGTGACGCGGACGTAAACAAGACGTTGCGTCACTTTAACAATCTTCCAATCAAGGCAACCGACCAGCCACTTCGTTTCGCAACGTTGTCAGGTCCTGAATCGTGTCTTCCAGTTCGCGCAGCTGTGTGTTCAGCTCCTTAAGCTGTCGGTCGGCATAGTCCACAAAGACCTGATATTGTGGAATCGACCCCTTTTTTTCGTAAAGGTCCAGCCATTGCCGGATTTCTTCCAATGAAAACCCAAACCTGCGCCCGCGCAGAACAAGGGTCATACGCGCTGTTTCACGCGCGCCATAAAATCGGCTGCGCCCCTCGCGGGTGGGCGTCAGCAGTTCAATATACTCGTAATATCGTAGCGTGCGCGGCGTCACATCGAACTGCGCACACATCTCTTTGAAACTGAGGCGGGTCTCTGCCATCGGCGCAATAGCCTTTGCTGACGCAAGGTCACCTTACGCCAGATCGCCGATCTAATCAATAAAAGACATTTCCGTGCGCGCGTTACCGGTCAGTTCAGAAAGCCGGGTGCGAAAAAGTAGAACCCATAGGCCACGATCACGGCAGGGACGGCGGAATAGACTGTGGCGATCACCGCGGCCCTTGGGTTCAAGGCAATCGCTGGAAACAAGGCGTCTCCATCGTTGGAAATTGCATTGCCGATCAGGGCGGAAAACGGCACCAACCCGTTGATATACAGGGTCGTGACCAAGACCTGAGGCCCACATCCGGGCACAAAGCCGATCAGGATCGCAATCAGCGGCAAGGCGGGCGCGACAGAGCTGAACCACATCTCCAGGTCCAGACCCGCGAAATCGACGGCATAATCATAGGCCAGATAAGCCCCGATCAC
>CALGTJ010000261.1 GCA_937901435.1 uncultured Rhodobacter sp.
TGGAAATGCCTGCCTTGGCCTCTACGGCAGAGGTATAGGCGGCAAGAATGTCAGAACCGATGCTCTGTGCGGTGGTGGTCGACAGGCGATCTAGCGCGACGGTCAGATCTGCGTTCTGCGGGTCAGGGGGGAGGATGTCATCCAGACGCACCAGATAGGCCAGCGTGTCGCCCTCTAACACACGGATTTCACCGGACTCCATCGCAAATACAGTGTCGAGGAAATCGTCAGGCGTATCGGGGATAAAGCCCTCGCGTGTGATGTTTTCAGCCGCGTCCAGAGTGACATCCAGCGTTTCGACATCGGCCCCATCGCGCAGTTGCGTGGCCAAAGCCTCTGCCTGTGCGACCAGCGAACTGGTGATCTGGGCAGAGCGCCAGCCGGTTTCGGCCTGTGCGCGCGCGTCGTCCAAAGGTTCCAGACGAGGCGCGACCACCTCGTCGAGGCGCAGGGCAAACAGACCGCCGTCCTCCAGAGAGGCCACCTCGGGGAAATCGCCCTGTTGCGCAGCCGCAGCGGCGGCACGGAAGGCGTCGTAGGCCGCGATCCCGTCGCTGGAGTCAGCGGACCAGTCGATCGTGCCAAGCTCCATATCCGTCTCTGCGGCCAGATCTTCAAGCGTTGCGCCACCGGCCAGAAGATCGTCAATGTTTTCAAGCTGATCGTCGACAGCACGGCGGGCCGCGTCCAGCGCGAATTCATCGACCAACTCGGCGCGCGCATCCTCGAAAGAGGTTTCCTGCGCATTCAGGATCGCGTTGACCCGGAACAGGGCCGGGCCAAGATCGGTTGCGGCAGGGCCGACGACGCCGGGTTCGGCACTGGCAAAGACCGCAGCCCCCGCCGCGCCCAGATCGGCCTCTGTCACATCACCAAGATCAATGTCGGCGAGGGTCAGTTCGCGCTCTGCGACCAGCTCTTCAAAGGTGATCTCGCCCGCATCCAGCCGTGCCTTGGCAGCCTCAGCCGCGTCGCCAAGGATCAGGCGTTCGACAAGGCGGCGCTCTGGTTTGACAAAGTCGTCGATGCGCGCGTCATAGAGGCCGCGCAGGGCGTCCTCGTCCACGTCAACCGTGTCGACGATCATCTCTGGCGTGATCCAGGCATATGTAATCTTGCGCATTTCCGGCAGCATGAAGTCGTCGCTGTTTGCCTCGTAATAGGCCTTCAGGTCGTCGTCAGTGGGCAGCATGAAAGGCGCCTGCAGGTCGTCCACGGTGAAAACGGTCCAGTGAAAGTTGCGCCGCTCGCCAAGGAATTCCCCCAAAGTTTCGGTATAGATCGCGGGGGTGTCGACGGCGCTGGCCACAGCCCCTTGCAACAGGGTGCGGGCGATCTCGGCGCGCAGATTTTCCTCGAACTGGCCTTCGTTCAGGCCGGATTGTTGCAGGGTAAAGCGGTAGGCCTCGCGGTCGAAATCGCCGTCCAGCCCCTGAAAGGCGGTGATCGCGAGGATTTGCTTGCGCACGGCCTCGTCCCCGGCAGAGATGCCAAGTCCGCTGACCTCATGTTCCAGCGCGGCGGTCGAGACCAGTTGCCCCAGAACAGAGCGGTCGATGCCAAACTGCTGGGCTTGCGC
>CALGTJ010000262.1 GCA_937901435.1 uncultured Rhodobacter sp.
CCTTTGTTTCTAGTAGTTCTTGCAACGCAGGCAGCGATGAGTGGCAAAATAAACTTCGCACCCGGCGCTATGAAATTTAAAGGATCAAAAATCAATCCGCTGGCCGGTTTAAAGCGGATGTTTTCAAAAAAGTCGTTGGTCGAATTGTTCAAGGCGATCTTTAAAGTGGTTCTATTGCTCGTCGGCGGGGCATTTATATTATACTTGGGATTGCCGCGGCTAATCACGTCTGAGTCAGCCACGCTTTGGAATGCAATGACCCGGATGCACGATGCATTTTTTGCCTTGATGGTGACCTTCCTTCTTATCTTGGCAGCATTGGCCTTGGTGGATGTCTTATGGCAAAACCACCAGCATACCGAACAATTGAAAATGACCCTGCAAGAGGTCAAAGATGAAAGTAAAGAAACCGAGGGTAACCCAGAGGTAAAAGCCAAAATCCGCCGTATGCAAATGACTGTTGCGGCGCGTGCGGTCAAGCAACGTGAGGCACTGGCAGATGTGCCCGATGCCACCGCAATTATCACCAACCCGACGCATTTTGCTGTGGCCTTGAAATACGAGGTCGGCAGCCCAGGAGCCCCCCGCATTCTGGCGATGGGGCGCGGGTTGATGGCGGCGGAAATCATTGAGCGTGGCACTGATGCCGGAATTACTATCTTTCGCAATCCGCTTTTGGCGCGGGCTTTGTTTTTCGCGGGCGAAATTGGCGATGAAATTCCCGAACAGCTGTTTTCGGCAGTGGCAGCAGTGCTGGCCTTTATATACCGGCTCAACAATGGGGAAGAACTTGATCCTCCTGAACTAGAAGTCCCCGATGACATGCAGTTTGACGAAAATGGAAGGCCGATCAGTGGCGCGGTTTAAGCGAAAGTACCATCGAAGTATGGGAGAGATGATCAGCTCGTTCGCCTATTTTGTCGCGACAATCTACTTGCTAATTAAAGCGAGTGAGCTTGGCGACACCCTGCGTGGCTACGGGTTGCTCTTATGTGCTTTACTCTGTTTGGGAGGAACCTTTCGGTTTCAAATCCATAATATCTGCGCACGCCTCAAGGAATTTCGTAAATGAAGGACAGACCAAAGCGTTTGACTTGCTATGGTTGCGTATTTTTTCAGGTGTCACATGACCCTATGAAGCCCTGGAAGTGTATGAAATTCGGATTTAAATCGAAAGAGTTGCCCGCGAGCGTGGTTTTTTCGTCATCTGGCACGGAATGTGCTTACTTCTCTCAAAGAGAAAGACCGGGTAAGGTCGTTAAATCCAGAAGATGAGGCCCTCAAATGCCGCCTAAAACTAGTGCTAAAGCGAAGCCACAAGACTTAGAAACCGTCGTTCAAATCGCGTTAGACGCTGCGGATGCAGCGATGGATGTTACCTCTGAATTTGCGCGGATATCGTCCGAATTTCAAAAGGCAAAGAAAAGTTTTGCCAGTTTACAAAAGACGGTCAGGATCAGTTCTTTTGTTGTGGGCGCCATTCTGCTTGGCGGGGTGGTCGCCGTCGGGATTTTGCTTGCACGCTCCGCTGATAAAATGAACGTTTTGACTGCGACAAATACGGAATTGTTGACGGTATTTACCGAAAATATCGCAACAATGAATGAGGGGGTTGGCAATCTTCAGGGACCCTTTAGCCAACTGGCAACGTTGCAAGAGCATCTTGAAACAATGGGTCCTGATGTCGCGAAGCTGTCTAAAACCAGCGTCGACGTGAGTGAGCAAATAAATGGGATGGATCTTGCGATAGATCAGGCTTTTGAAGAAATTAAAATGGCCCAAGCCGATCAGACCATTCAAGTGTCTCAAACAATAGATGAGACGCTGGCCACAAAAATGGGTGGGATAATCGAAGAGCTTGATGCGCGTGTTTCCCTGTTGAATGGTGAACTTGCGATGGCCACAACCGATAATATTGATAAGGCTTTGAAAGATCAGGCTGTGTTGTTTCGCGACGTGACAACCGAATTTATGGCAGTGATCCGCAGTGGTGCTAATCAAGGTGACCCTGAGGCGGAAAAGCAGATGCAGGCTTTGATGGACACACAGTCCAAGCTGGAAGAGCGGATAGGGGAGCTGAACAAACGCCTTTTGATAGCCAGCCAGCGTCCCAAGCCCAAGCCTCAGCAGCCTAAAAGACAAGCCGCGCGGGCACCCAGCCAAGACGTGATTAAATTCCCCTGATAGAACCCCTGAGGGCTCATGGCACAAGATGACCAAATGCAGATGGGTAACCAGACTGTCGATACTCCAAGACTGTCTGGACCAATTATCATTGATAAGATGAAAAAGGGCGCTTTTGGCCTCAAGTTAAATCTACTGGAGTTGGATATCTTGGTAGGTGTTGGCGGAAAGCCCTATTCCGATCTTGGTCATCTCGCAGACGAGATCGAATATCATCTACAAGAGTATGCGCGGCCAGTTCTTCTGAGTTTTATGCGAGAGGGCAAGCTTTTCCACGTTCTCACAGACCGGGTACTTGGGGTGGATTTTCTGCCCGTACAAGGCGACAGCTTAAAATCGCTTAGCTCTTTGATGCGCAACGTGGAGCTGCCTTTTTCAAGTGATATGCGAAATTATCATATCTATTGTGACAAAAG
>CALGTJ010000263.1 GCA_937901435.1 uncultured Rhodobacter sp.
TCACCCGGAGATTACGCCGCCTTCAAATTTCCACCACCTTCGCGACACGACCGTTGCCGCCCCCGGCAGTGAGAGCGTGACTGCGTTATATCCAGCCGGAAAAGTTCCTGTTTTGTTAGTTGGCGACGCGGTGCTGACCGATTCGACGGCGATCCTTACCTATCTGGCGGACAAGCATGGCGCGCTGACCTTTCCGGCTGGCACGATCAAGCGGGCCAGACAGGACGGGCATACGCATTTCATTCTGGACGAAATGGACGCGCTTTTGTGGACTGCTGCGCGCCATACGTTCATCTTGCCAGAGGAAAAACGCGTCGAGGCCGTCAAGGACTCGTTGAAATGGGAATACGGGCGCAGCCTTGAACGGCTTGAAGCCCGGCTGGGCGACGGGCCATTTCTGATGGGAGAGACCGTCACCGTGCCCGACCTTATCGCCGCCCACTGCATCGGTTGGGCTGCCAGTGCCAAATTCCCCGCTCCAAGCGCGAAACTGCAAGCCTATGCGAACGATATGCGGGCAAGACCGGCATTCAAGAAAGCCGCAGACCTTTAGACGACACCAACCTCTCGACGACACACCAAACAGCTGCCGTCCAACAAACACGGGTTACCGGACGGCCGCGCAGGACCTATCCAAATTTTCGTCGAAAATTCGAAGCTGCTTAGCTTTTGGAATTTTCCAGCGCGTCCAGCCGTGCCTTCAGGGATTCGTTTTCTTCGCGGGCCTTCTGCGCCATGGCACGCACCGCATCAAATTCCTCGCGCGTGACAAAGTCGCGATCTGCCATCCAGCGGTCGATCCAGCCTTTCATGGCCGTTTCCGCCTCGTCCTTGGCGCCCTGAGCCACGCCCATCGCATTGGTCATCAACTGGCCAATATCGTCAAAGATCTTGTTCCGGGTCTGCATCGCGGTCTCCTTTGCAACTCGACCTTTATATGGGGCGGGGATCCTGTAGGCACAAGGTTGACTTCGCCGCACCCGCGTGGACAAGGAAGGTTATGCAAGCCGCGATCCCCTTTCCCAATATCTCGCCAGAGATCTTTTCGATCGAACTGGGCAATTTTGCCTTTGCCCTGCGCTGGTACGCGCTGGCCTATATCGCCGGGATCCTGATCGGCTGGCGACTGGCCGTGCGCGTCGTGCGAAATGCGGAGCTTTGGCGGGATGGCTCGCCGATGAAACCCGAGCAGATCGAAGATCTTCTGACTTGGATCATCCTCGGAATCGTGATCGGTGGCCGCCTCGGATTCGTACTGTTTTATCAGCCCGGATATTACCTTAGCCATCCGTTGCAGATCCCGATGATCTGGCAGGGGGGCATGGCCTTTCACGGGGGGTTCCTTGGGGTTGCGGTCGCCGTCTATTGGTTTGCGCGTCGCCATGGCATCGTTTTGGGAAGTCTCGCCGATATTCTTGCGCTTGCCACACCTGCCGGTCTTTTCCTTGGGCGGGTCGCGAATTTCATCAACGCCGAACTTTGGGGCCGCCCGACAGAGGCCCCTTGGGGTGTGATTTTTCCCGGTGTCGCCGCGCAGGACTGCGCCGATGTGATCGGGGCCTGCGCGCGTCATCCATCGCAGCTCTACGAGGCAATCCTTGAGGGGCTGATCCTTGGCACTGTCCTGTTGATCCTCGCCTTCCGGCGCGGTTGGCTAAAGATGCCGTGGCAGATCACCGGGCTGTTTCTCGCAGGCTATGGGGCCTCGCGCTTTTTTGTCGAATTCTTCCGTCAGGCAGATCCGCAATTCATCACCCGTGACAATCCAATGGGGTACATCCTGCAACTTGGTGACTACGGCCTGTCCATGGGCCAGCTGCTGTCGCTGCCGATGCTGGTTGTCGGTCTGACCCTCATACTTTGGGCGCGCAGGCGGGCATGACGGGGCTGGCAAATGTTCTAGCACGCCGAATCGAGGCAACTGGACCAATTACTATTGCCGACTATGTGACCGATTGCCTGCTGCACCCCGAGCATGGCTATTACACGACCCGCGCGCCCTTTGGCGCAGCGGGAGATTTCATCACGGCCCCCGAAATCAGCCAGATGTTTGGCGAGGTGATCGGCCTGTGCCTTGCGCAAGCCTGGCTGGATCAGGGCGCGCCCTCGCGGTTCACCCTGGCAGAGCTTGGCCCCGGTCGCGGCACCCTGATGGCTGACCTGTTGCGCGCCACCAAGGCCGTGCCGGGGTTTCACCAAGCCGCCCGCATTCATCTGGTCGAGGCATCGCCCGCCCTGCGCGATGTACAAAAGGACAGGCTTGGCGGGTCAGAGGTGACGTGGCATGACACCACCGCCGATCTGCCCGACGCGCCCCTGTTCCTTTTAGCCAATGAATTCTTTGACGCCTTACCGATCCGCCAGTTTGTCCGTGACGACGCGGGATGGCGCGAGCGGCAGGTTGGGCTGCAAGACGGCAGGCTTTGCTTTGGCCTGACTGCCGCCGCACCGCTGCGCATGCTGGCCCATCGCCTTGAGGATACAAAACCCGGCGATCTGATCGAACATTGCGCCCAGAGCGCACCGATCATCAACGAACTCTCTCGCCGGATTGCCACCCATGGCGGGGTCGCCCTGATTCTCGATTATGGCGATTGGCGCTCTCTTGGGGATACGTTGCAGGCCGTCGCGCAGCATCAAACAACCGATCCACTGGACGCGCCCGGCATGGCCGATCTGACGGCCCATGTGGATTTCGAGGCTCTGGCCACAGCCGCAACAGAGGTCTCTTATAGTCGCCTGACCACGCAAGGCGTCTTTCTGGAACGCCTCGGCATCACCCAAAGGGCGCAGGTGCTGGCAACAAAACTTGGCGGATCGGCGCGCGCGGCCCATATCGCTGCACATCGCCGCTTGACCCACCCCGAGGAAATGGGAAGCTTGTTCAAAGTGCTGGGCCTGTCCCCTAACGACGCGCCCCCCCCACCCGGACTAGAAGATTGACCCTGGAAATCATCACCGCCGACGCCCTGACCCCCTTGCGACACGGGTTTTTTACCCGGCGTGGCGGCGCATCTTCTGGCGTTTTCAAGGGGTTGAACTGTGGACTGGGGTCGTCGGATCAAAAAGAAGTCGTGCTGATCAACCGCAGGCGGGTCGCTGATGCGATGAATGTTGCGCCTGACGCACTGCGGTCTCTGTATCAGGTGCATTCTGCTGATGTGATCACGGTGGATCACCTGCCCCATGATCCCCACCACAAGGCAGACGCGCTGGTAACGGCAACGCCCGGTCTTGCGCTGGCCGTGCTGACCGCCGATTGCCAGCCTGTGCTATTTGCTGACCCAGAGGCAGGCGTTATCGGCGCGGCCCATGCCGGATGGAAAGGCGCGTTTGGTGGTGTGATAGAGGCGACCGTCACCGCGATGGTCGCCCTTGGCGCGCAAACCAGCCGGATTCGCGCCGTCATCGGCCCCTCGATCAGTCAGCGCGCCTATGAAGTCGGCCCAGAGATGTTCGAGACGTTTTATGACGCCGATCCCTATAACGCGCGTTTCTTTGTGAATGGTGATGATGATCGCTATCACTTTGATCTGCCTGCCTTTGGACTGCACAGGCTGCGCGCGGCGGGTGTCGGACATGCGGAATGGACGCGACATTGCACCTATTCGGACCCGGACCGCTTTTTTTCCTATCGGAGAACAGTTCATCAAAAAGAGGCGGACTACGGCCGACTGATGTCTGCGATTCGTCTGTGACACAGCCCATGATTTGGTGTTTCGACACCTGAACCGCGCTCAATTCAGGCAGGAAAGAGGCAAGCGCGTGCCTCATTCCTGCCGCATCTCCCTTCTTGCGGCGCAGCACCAGCTCCCCTCAACGACGCAGGGTCACAAGAAAATCGAACATTTCTTGGCCCTGCGCTTGTTTCCGGTTTAAGGCGAAATCGCCAAAATCGGTGGGGTTGTTCACTGAAATAATGAGCCCTTCGGACATCCTGCCGCCCCAATGCCGCGCGACAGTGTTCAAGATCACAGACGATCACAGAAAGACAGAAAACGCCGGAGCATCGAGCAAGCCACAAGAGATGGGCATCCGGAAAAAGGAGAAAAGACTATGTGGAAAGAACGTCGCTGGATGACATCGGTCCTCAAAGAAGCCGCCAAATCCAAGATAGAGATGCCATGGGCCAGAGGCGCACGTCGCCAAGAGATGATTGCAAAGCGCGACGGTCAAGATCAGTCCCGCACGTCCAAAGCCGCATAATCGCTCGATCCAGTCTCAAATGCGCCCGCCGTTCTGCTGGCGGGGCCAGATTGAGATCTACATAAAAACAGCACAAGCCGGAACGAGCGGATTATTTTTCCGTAAGGGGCTTGGGTAGAACCCTCATTCATATCTGCGCAAACGGTGGGGGCCGTCGTGGATGTGATCTGCCAAAGGACCGTTTACATGAGCTATCCCCACCGCCCCGGCGGGAACGCGATGCCCCATCCTGTTACGCATGTTCAAACAGGACAGTGGACGGCGCGCCGCACCACTTATACCCCAAAACAAACCGTTCCCGTACGTGTGTTCGAGGCGATGGCTCTGTTGCCAGATGGCGATTTTGCCGAAATCCGCCAACGCGCCCCGGCCCATCCGATTTTCGAAAGCGCCTTTTGCGCGCTCGCCCGTGGCACCATCATGGCCACCAAGGAAGGCCCCGTGGCCGTCGAGGATCTGCTGCCCGGCATGAAAATCGAGACCCGCGACGCCGGGTATCAGCCATTGCTGTGGATCGGCACGATGACCCTCGCGTCACAGACGCCACTGGCCCATATGCCCGCCCGACTGTTCCGCGTGCCTGTCGATAGCTTTGGCCCGTCGCGGCCCATGCCCGATCTGATGCTGGCCCCGCACGCGCGTCTTTTGCATCGCTCGCCAAAACTGCGCAGCGCCTTGCACTATGATTCTGCCCTGACGCCCATCACCGCCTTTGAAGATGGTCAAACCGTGATCCGCATCGCTCCGGTATCACCGGTGCGGGTCTATCATCTGGCCTTCCGCGATCATCACATTCTGCGGGCCAACGGTCTGGAAATCGAAAGCTTTCACCCCGGTCCCGATCTGATCAACCGGATTGGCGGCGACAGCCTGCGCCTGTTCACGTCGTTCTTCCCGCATATTCAGGCTGCCAGTGATTTTGGCCCGATGGTCGCGCCACATCTGAGCGTCGAAGAATACGAGGCGGTTGTCGCGGCGTGAACCATCACAGGCGCGTCTAGGCCTCTTCGGCCAGACGCGCCTCCAGCACCTCGAACGGGACACCCGGATCATCTTTGGCACCACGAATGACCAGCGACGTCTTTACGCTGGCCACATTCTCTGCCGCCGTCAGTTGTTCTGTCAGAAAGTTTTGAAAGGTCGACAGGTCGGGGGCGACACATTTCAGGATGAAATCCACCTCACCGTTCAGCATGTGACACTCGCGTACCAGTGGCCACGCCCGACAACGCCGCTCGAATGCGCTCAGGTCGACCTCTGCCTGACTGACCAGACCGACCATGGCAAAGACCTGCACCTCGAACCCTAGACTGCGCGCGTTGACGTCGGCGTGATAGCCATGAATATACCCGCTTTCCTCTAGCGTACGCACACGGCGCAGGCAGGGCGGCGCGGAAATCCCGACGCGTTTGGCCAGTTCTACGTTGGTCATCCGCCCGTCCGCCTGCAATTCGGCCAGAATCTGGCGGTCGATTGGGTCAAGCTTGGCTCCGGGCATGTGGTCTTCCTTGTGAATTTTGCGAACCTTACTTCGCGCACCCCCAAAGCGCAATAATCTTTCAAGGGTGCGCAACTTCATGATTCAGCCGATCAAGATCATTTGAACCGGGCGTCGGCCCTTTCGGATCGTGCATTGCAGGTCTATATCCCTCTGACGCGCGCATAAAAGGGGATTCACCATGGCCGAGACACGTCACAGCAAAGTTTTGATCATCGGCTCTGGTCCGGCGGGCTATACCGCCGCCGTCTATGCCAGCCGCGCCATGCTGGAACCGGTTCTGGTGCAGGGGATCCAACCGGGGGGTCAGTTGACCATCACGACAGAGGTCGAAAACTGGCCCGGAGACATCGAGGTGCAAGGCCCCGACCTGATGGTCCGGATGGAGGCGCATGCAAAATCCGTCGGCACCGACATCATCGCTGACATCATCACCTCGCTTGATCTGAACGTGCGCCCCTTCACCGCCATCAGTGACAGCGGCACCACCTATACGGCTGACGCGCTGATCCTTGCGACGGGCGCGCAGGCGAAATGGCTGGGCCTTCCCACCGAAGAGCGGTTCAAGGGGTTCGGCGTCAGCGCCTGTGCCACTTGTGACGGCTTCTTTTATCGTGGCAAAGACGTGGTCGTTATCGGCGGCGGCAACACCGCTGTGGAAGAGGCGCTGTTCCTGACAAAATTCGCCAGCAAGGTAACGCTGATCCACCGCCGCGACAGTCTGCGTGCGGAAAAGATCCTGCAACACCGTCTGATGACCAATCCCAAGGTCGAGATCCTCTGGGACACCAGTACCGAAGAGGTCATTGGTTCGGAAAACCCGCTGAGCGTCGAGGGCGTGCGGGTCAAGAACCTGAAGACGGGCGAAACCAGCGTCGTGCCCTGCGCCGGGTTCTTTGTCGCCATCGGCCACGCCCCCGCCAGCGAGTTGGTCAAGGACCAGTTAGAGCTGCACAACGGCGGCTATGTGGTCACCAAACCCGACAGCACCGCCACCTCGATCCCCGGCGTCTTTGCCGCGGGCGATCTGACCGACCACATCTATCGCCAGGCCGTCACCAGCGCCGGAATGGGATGCATGGCCGCGCTAGAGGCGGAAAAGTTTCTGGCAGAGATGGAAGAGGGCGCTTAGGGCACCCATCCGCTGTTGAAGCTGTGAAAGCTTTCCCCTTCCATCCCGGGGCGTCAAAAGATCATAGACTTGCTCAACCAATCCGTTAATCAAAAGAAAAACAGTTGGGCAGCCAGCTTGGACATTTCTTTCGATAGCGCTCCGGTCCAGCCGGAGCCGCGTTCAAGCGGCGCGATCACGCCAGAGTATCCGGACCAGCGGTAACGGGTTGCCTATGGTGACCTGACCTTTCTTTATCTGCGCTCGGCACTGCATCAGAACGTGCCACTGAACGCCTTTCGCCGGGTGATCCAGCCGCCGATTGATCTGGGGCAGTATCACATTTTCTATGTCGACGGTTATCCCCGCGCCGCCATCACATGGGCCCTGTTTAGCCCCTAGGCAGAGCAGCGTTTTGTGCTGGAAGGCACGCTGGACCCGACCGACTGGGCCTCCGGGGATCAGGTCTGGGGGATCGAATTGATCGCCCCTTATGAAATGCAAACCGGCAGCACCGTCTTGCGCAATTTCCTGGGCGCTCTCACGCCCCGCGTGCAATCGATGCGCTATATCCGTATGAAACCCGGCAGCGATGCCAAACGCTTTGTCGAAACCTTCCGCGACGACGGGGGCGCGTGGCGCGCCCGCCTGCTGTCACCAGAACACTTCAAAAGTTAGGATAATTCAACATGGTCGCCCCCGACATTTACCTTCAGTCATCGACGCCCAATAATACTGGCACTAGTCTTAATCCAGCCTTTAATGTAAACTTCAATGCGGTATCGTCCTACACCCTGACCGGGAACTACGACTCAACTTTTGGCGGCGACGACCGCGGCTATACCTCTGACTATGCGTCAAACGCCCCTGTGGGCAGTTTTGTCAACGATGCCGACAACGGCACGTTCACCTAAACGCTGACTTCGGCCGACGCCAATGCAAATTCCCTGGCATCGGTCGTGTTCGATGTATCGGGGCTTACAGGCGGTTCGCTTCGATCTTCAACCGTCACATTCAACATCACGCTGTGTTTTGCCAGGGGCACCCGCATTGCCACGCCTTGGGGGGAAACACTGGTCGAGGGCCTGAAAATCGGCGACGTCCTGCGCACCCCCGACGGGCGTGAGGTCGATATCAAATGGATCGGCACCCGCACCATGGTCCCGATGTTCAACCCCGCCGACAGGCTGGAACCTGTGGTCATCCGCAAGGGAGCGCTGGGCGAAAATGTACCGCATTCCGATCTGGTTGTGACAGCCGACCACGGCATGATCATCGACGGCATGGTCATCAACGCCTCTGCATTGGTAAATGGACGCGACATTCATTTTCTGGAATACCGCGCGCTTGGCCGCGCGATTGAGTATTTCCACATCGAAACCGAAAACCACGATGCAATTCTGGCCAATGGCGCCGCGTCAGAGACATATCTGGACATTCCCGGGCGTCAGTTCTTTGACAACCACGCGCAATACACCGCGCTTTACGGGCCAGAGACCGCAATCACAGAGATGAAGACCCCGCGCATCACATCCGCACAGATGTTGCCACAGACCCTGCGCGATCGGTTCGGCATTCAGGACGACGCGGTTCAGATCGCAATCTAGGGCCACTCTGTCCCCGACAGGCAGAAAGTCTGGGCGCAAGGTGCCGCATATTGTTCATTTTTTGGGGGTGGTCTTGAATTTGACCGTTGTCTGGGTCTA
>CALGTJ010000264.1 GCA_937901435.1 uncultured Rhodobacter sp.
CTACCGCAGGCTGGCAGAGAGAGCGCTGGACAAGATCGCGCCTTTCTTTCCGGGGTTGGCCCAGAAATGGACGGCGGGCGTGGCCTTGCCCGGCGGGGATTTCCCGGTGGATGGGGTGGCGGCGCTTCAGGCGCGTTTGACGGCGCAGTACCCGTTCCTGAGCGACCGCTGGGCGATGCGTCTGGTCAAGGCCTACGGGGGGGAGGCGTTTGACGTCTTGGGAGAGGCGAAAACGGCCAAGGATCTGGGTCAGGCCTTTGGCGCGGATCTGACCGCGCGCGAGGTCACATGGCTGGTGGAAAAGGAATTTGCGCGCACGGCCGAGGATATCGTCTGGCGTCGCTCCAAACTGGGGCTGCGGATGAGCATAACAGAGATAGAGGCGCTGGATGCGTGGTTGGCCGAGCGGCCCGCCGCCGTCACACAGCGCCGCGCAGCCCATTAGGCTGCGAGGGGGAGAGAGAGAAATGTCACTGGTGCTAGAGGGCGTGTCCAAGGTTGTGAACGGGCAGACCCATATTTACCCATCCGATCTGACGCTTCAGTCGGGCACGATGAATGTGCTGCTGGGGCCGACGTCCTCGGGCAAGACGTCCTTGATGCGTCTGATGGCGGGTTTGGATGTACCCAACACAGGCCGCATCATCTGGAACGGCACGGATGTGACGGGGATGCGGGTGCAGGATCGTGGCGTCGCCATGGTCTATCAACAGTTCATCAACTACCCCTCGATGACAGTGTACGAAAACATCGCCAGCCCGATGCGCCTGCTCGGCCAATCGGCGGATCAGATCGACACGGCGGTGCGCAAGGCCGCCGATCTGATGAAGCTTGCGCCGTTTCTCGATCGCAAGCCGCTGGAACTTTCGGGCGGGCAACAGCAACGCTGCGCCCTTGCACGTGCGCTGGTCAAGGATGCGGGGCTGGTCCTGCTGGACGAGCCTTTGGCCAACCTCGACTATAAACTGCGCGAAGAACTGCGCGCCGAGATCCCCAAGATTTTCGAGGAAGCCGGGTCGATCTTTGTCTACGCGACCACAGAACCCGAAGAGGCGCTGCTGCTGGGTGGCAACACGGCGACCATGTGGGAGGGGCGGATCACGCAATTTGGCCTGACCCCCGTCGTTTATCGCCAGCCCGTCGATGCCACCACCGCGCGGGTGTTTTCTGATCCGCCGATGAACTTTCTTGAGATCCGCAAGTCGGGGGATCGGCTGGAATTTGGCGATGGGCAAGCCGCGCCTGCGATTGGGGCTTTTGCCGATGTGCCAGATGGCGGCTATATCGCCGGGTTCCGCCCCAATCACCTTGAGCTGACAAAACAGGGGGCGGATGCGATGGAATTCACCGGCAAGCTGAACGTGACGGAGATCACCGGGTCCGAAACCTTTATCCATCTGGACCACCACGGCGAAAGCTGGGTCGGGCTGGTGCATGGCGTCAAGAACCTCGCCCTCGGCGCGGCGCTGACGGTCTATCTGGACCCCAAACACGTTTACATCTTTGCGCAAGACGGCAGTTCTGTCGCCCCTGCGTCCTATGCAATCGCCGCCTGAGGGAGAGAGACATGGCCAAGATCACCCTCGACAATCTCGCGCATTCCTACCTGCCCAACCCGACGCAGGAAGACGACTATGCGCTGAAGGAACTGAACCACGACTGGGTCGATGGAGAGGCCTATGCCCTGCTGGGGGCCTCGGGCTGTGGCAAGTCCACGCTGCTGAACATCATTTCTGGCCTGCTGCACCCGTCTCAGGGGCGCATCCTGTTCAACGACAAGGACGTCACATCTGCCCCCACGACAGAGCGCAACATCGCGCAGGTGTTCCAGTTCCCGGTCGTTTACGACACGATGACGGTCTATGACAATCTGGCCTTTCCCCTGCGCAACCGAGGGGCCGATGCGTCTTATGTGGCGGATCGTGTGCAACAGATCGCGGCGATGATTGGCATGGAGGATATGCTAAAGCGCAAGGCGCGCGGGTTGACGGCGGATGCCAAGCAAAAGATCAGCCTCGGTCGGGGCATGGTGCGCGAGGACGTGAACGCGCTGCTGTTTGACGAGCCGCTGACCGTGATCGACCCGCATATGAAGTGGGAGCTGCGCACGCAGCTGAAATCCCTGCATCACGAGTTCGGGCACACGATGATCTATGTGACCCACGACCAGACAGAGGCGCTGTCATTCGCCGACAAGGTGGTGGTGATGTATGACGGGCGCGTGGTACAGATGGGCACCCCGCAGGACCTGTTCGAAACGCCGGAACATACGTTTGTCGGCTATTTCATCGGCTCGCCTGGCATGAATGTGCTGGACGCGCAGGTCAGCGGTGATCGCGCTGTGCTGGCAGGGAACGAGATTTCGCTGGGCAAGGGTTTCGGGGATCTGAGCGGCAAGGTCGAACTGGGCGTGCGGCCCGAATTCACCTCGCTCACCTCTGATCCAAACGGCCTGCCGGTCACCATCAAACGGATTGAGGATGTCGGGCGGCACAAGATCGTGCGCACCGATTTCAACGGCACAGAGATCAACGTGATCATGGCCGAAGGATCTGCGATTTCCCCCGATATGACCCGCATCGCCTTTGATCCCGCCGGGGTCAATATCTATGCCGACAGCTGGCGCGTTGCGCCGCAGGAGGTCTGATATGGGGCCTGAAATGATCCGTATGACACCCCCGACCAAAGGAGCGCGCCATGAATAAGACCGTCAACCAAAAGGCGTGGTTTCTGGTGCTGCCCGTGCTGGTGCTTGTCGCATTTTCCGCCGTTATCCCCCTGATGACAGTGGTGAATTACTCTGTTCAGGACACGTTCGGGAACAACCAGTTCTTTTGGGTGGGCCTTGAGTGGTTCGAGGAAATGCTGGCGTCAGAGCGCATGTGGGACGCCTTGCTGCGCCAGATCACCTTTTCCGCGATCATCCTCGCCATAGAGATCCCGCTGGGCGTCTTCATCGCGCTGAACATGCCCAAAAAGGGGTTTTGGGCCTCGCTGTGTCTTGTTCTGATGTCGCTGCCGCTGCTGATTCCGTGGGACGTGGTTGGCACCATCTGGCAGATCTTTGGCCGCGTCGACATTGGTCTGCTGGGCTATACGCTTGCCGCTCTGGGCATCGACTATAATTACACCCAGAATTTCTATGCCGCGTGGATCACCGTTATCGTCATGGATGTCTGGCACTGGACCTCGCTGGTCGCGCTGCTGGCCTATGCCGGTCTGCAATCGATCCCGGACGCCTATTACCAAGCCGCCAAGATCGATCAGGCGAGCCGCTGGAAGGTCTTTCGCTACATCGAACTGCCCAAGATGATGGGCGTGTTGATGATCGCGATCCTGCTGCGCTTCATGGACAGTTTCATGATCTACACAGAGCCTTTCGT
>CALGTJ010000265.1 GCA_937901435.1 uncultured Rhodobacter sp.
TGGCATGACCAGACCGTTGCCCAGCCCGATAAAAGTCATCAGGCCAAAGAACACCAAAGCGGAACCGTAGCCCGCGTAAAACACCGCCAGAGACAGCGCCATTCCTGCAACCAGAATGCAGCCGCCCGTCACGATCAACCCATTGATTCCAAAGCGGGAAACAAAGCGGGCAGTGATGAAGTTACCCGCAAAATATCCAACCGCAGGCGCGCCAAAATAATAGCCCAAGACGGCAGGCGTCAGGTGAAACAACTCTGATCCCACATAGGGCGCGCCGCCCAGATAGGCAAAGAAGGCCCCCGAGCCAAAGGCAGCCGCAAGGCAATACCCCCAGAACCTGCGCGAGGTCAAAAGCTCGGGATATTGGCGAAATTGATCGGCAAAACTGGTAGAACGCGCAGTCGCGGTTTCCTTCAGGTCGAAAAAGCAGATGATAACCGTGATCAAGCCAAGACCTGCCAACACCAGAAAGTTGGACTGCCAGCCAAAGACCTCGTCCAGCATCCCCCCAATCGCCGGGCCCACCATCGGCACCACGGCCATACCCATCGTCACATAGCCGATCATCGAGGCGGATCGTGGTCCACCAACGATATCGCGAACAATTGCACGGCTCAGCACGATGCCAACGACGACCGTGGCTTGGATCATCCGATAAAACAGAAATAGTTCAACAGTTTGCGCGTAGGCGCAGCCGACCGAGGCCAGCGTGAAAATGATCATGCCACCCAGCACGATAGGGCGCCGCCCAAAGCGATCCGAGACGGGCCCAACCACCAGTTGCAGCAAGGCATTCACCACGAAATAAATCGGAACGCTTAGCTGCATAATCCGGTATTCCGTGTCGAAATACCCGGCCATATGCGGCAAAGACGGCAGGAATATATTCATCGCGAGCGCCGACACTCCGGCGATCAGGATCAATGTAAAAATGTGGGGCGGAGTAGTGCGATCAAGAAAACGCACGTTCAGATCATTGGACATGAGTTGGATGTAGGCCTGTGCGGGGCGCTTGTCCATCGCCGTTTACCACCTCACGCGCACACGCGATATGCGTCGCGCTCGGGGGTGCCAAAGGGGGTGGCTTTGATCCAAATGCAGCGCGTATTATGCATTTTTGCAATTAACAATGTTGGTCCGCAATTGATTATGCAAATTTACCGAAATCCGCTTTTGCACATGGCCTTCCTGCTGTAGTTTGCTCCAAACCGCGACATGAGCGATAGAATGGGGGCCTTCGATGAAAGATATCCTGCAAGAGCTTGAAAGCCGCCGCGAGGTCGCCCGTCAGGGCGGAGGAGCACGCCGGATCGATGCACAACACGCCAAAGGCAAGCTGACCGCGCGCGAGCGGATAGAGTTGCTGCTGGACGAGGAGTCGTTCGAAGAGTTTGACATGTTCGTCGCCCATCGCTGCACCGATTTCGGGATGGAGGCCGACCGGCCCTCTGGCGACGGTGTGGTTACGGGCTGGGGCACGATCAACGGGCGCATGGTTTATGTATTTAGTCAGGATTTCACCGTCTTTGGCGGGTCACTTTCTGAAACCCACGCACAAAAGATCTGCAAGATCATGGACATGGCGATGCAAAACGGCGCGCCTGTGATCGGCATCAACGATTCTGGCGGTGCGCGTATTCAGGAAGGCGTGGCCTCGCTCGCCGGATACGCCGAGGTGTTTCAGCGCAACATCATGGCCTCTGGCGTTGTCCCCCAGATCAGCGTCATCATGGGCCCCTGCGCCGGTGGGGCCGTCTATTCGCCCGCAATGACCGACTTTATTTTTATGGTCAAAGACAGCTCTTACATGTTTGTCACGGGCCCCGATGTGGTGAAAACGGTCACCAATGAGGTCGTGACCGCAGAAGAACTGGGCGGGGCCGTGACCCATACCAAAAAATCGTCGGTCGCGGATGGCGCCTTTGAAAATGATGTCGAAGCGCTGAGCGAAGTGCGTCGTCTGGTGGATTTCCTTCCCCTCAACAACCGCTCTCAAGTGCCCGTGCGCCCCTTCTTTGACGCGCCGGGGCGGATCGACGAAAGCCTTGATACGCTGATCCCGTCCAATCCGAACACGCCCTACGACATGAAAGAACTGATCCACAAACTGTCGGACGAAGGCGATTTTTTCGAGATCCAAGAAGATTTTGCCAAGAATATCCTGACCGGTTTCATCCGTCTTGAGGGGCGCAGTGTTGGCGTCGTGGCCAACCAGCCGATGGTGCTGGCCGGATGTCTGGATATCGACAGCTCTCGCAAAGCGGCGCGGTTTGTGCGCTTTTGCGATGCCTTTGAGATTCCGATCCTGACGCTGGTCGATGTGCCCGGCTTCCTACCCGGCACCTCACAAGAATTTGGCGGCGTGATCAAACACGGGGCAAAGCTGCTGTTCGCCTATGGCGAGGCGACGGTGCCCAAGGTCACGCTGATCACCCGCAAGGCCTATGGCGGCGCCTATGACGTGATGTCCTCCAAGCACCTGCGCGGTGATTTCAACTATGCTTGGCCCACCGCAGAGATCGCGGTAATGGGGGCCAAAGGCGCAACCGAAATCCTCTATCGCTCTGAATTGGGCGACCCGGATAAGATTGCGGCGCGCGCCAAAGACTACGAAAACCGCTTTGCCAATCCTTTTGTTGCTGCCGAAAAGGGGTTCATCGACGAGGTGATCCAGCCCCGCTCGACCCGCAAACGCATCTGCCGGGCCTTTGCCTCGCTGCGCGGCAAAAAGCTGGAAAACCCGTGGAAGAAACACGACAACATTCCTTTGTGATGGCTGATGTGAACGGCCAGAAATACGGTGCCCTCCATGCCTGACTTTCATCTCTTCTCGAAAGGTCCGCGTCCTGTGGCGCCGTTTAGTCATGCGGTGGAAGCGGACGGATGGATCATTTTGACGGGTCAGATGCCGACGGACCCTGACGCTCCGGATGCGCCGCTGCCCGAGGGCATTGTTGCACAAACCGAACGCGTCATGGCGAATTTGGGGCTGATTTTGGCCGAACTGGGCCTTGGGCTGGAACATATCGTACAGTGTCGATGCTTTCTGACAGAGTTAGAACGGGACTACGCCGAGTTTAACGACTGCTACAAATCGAACTTTCCACCGGATCGGCTGCCGGCGCGTACCACTGTGGGCGTGACGGCCCTTGCGGTCGGTGCCTTGGTGGAAATTGATTGCATCGCGCGGCGACCGGAGCGGTAGATGACGCAGGCCCCGCCTCTTGGATCCCAGCCGAATTCGATCCTTCCGCCCGACCTTGATCCGGGCGCGCTGGATTACTCGATGCTGAGCCATGCTGATCTGATCAACATCGTGCTGCAACGATCCGAAGTGCTGCGCGGCGAGCGACAGCCGGGGGCGATTATTCGGGCATGGGAA